>JADFGH010000131.1 GCA_022567775.1 Pseudomonadota bacterium
GGGCCAAATACGAATTTGGCAATGTAGCTGTTCAGCTTACGCACATGGATTACGTTTTTGGCCAAAGGTGTCGTGAACTGTACACTACCGGTAAACACAACCAGGTTGGCAACCGGCACATCGGGGACAACATTTTGCAGCGCTTTGGTGCGGCCTTCGTTTTGAATTAGCGGATTCAGGAATTTCCGGCGGCGAACGCCGTCCACATTCGACCACTGCGGTTCGTCCGTGCCGCCAAATACGATGCCATTGTAGTGTTTGGTTTGAATGCACAGGATTCCGCCGGATGTCAGAATCGCGTAGTCGATATGTGTCAGGCCACCGTAGGCGCCTGGGAGGATGAAGTCCTCCAGCAAGTCGGGAGACTTGGCGTTCAGAATCTTGTGTATCCGCCGTTTACCGAATCTTTCTGTAACGATCCTGGCGACATGCGTCGCGGATGCCCTGAACATCAGCGTCAGGAGTAGTGCTCCGGCAATCGCGATAATGAACAGGCCGATTCCCGTGTTGCTGAGGCCCGTACCGGCAGCGGCACCGGCTGTCCCATCCGCAGCGACGGATGGTAAATCAATCAATGTGGCTGCAGAACAAATCGAAAATGGGAGAAGTCTACGAATCATGAGTCGAGACTAGGTCCGGGAAGGATAGGACGCATCGTATTCCGTCACGTTTTCGATATCCTTAAGCTTACCGGTCGTCAGGACTGTGAACCAGTCGGAGCGCATCATCGTCAAGCAGACTTTGCTGGGTAGGCCAGGTAGTAGCCATCGACTTTTGCGATTCTCACGCCGGCATCGTAGGTCTTTTCGAGGTTTTCCTCAGTCAGTATCTCCTCCTTCGGGCCATCGGCTACGATCCGGCCCTCGCGCAGAAGTATGATGCGCTGAATATCCGGGGGGATTTCATTCAGCAGGTGTGTCACCAGCACGATGCTCTTGCCGCTGGCGATCTGGCGCCTGATGCGAGCCAGGTAGTCGAAACTGGCGGACAGATCGAGGCCGGCCGTCGGTTCGTCAAGGATCAGCGTATCCGGGTTGTGCACGAGTGCACGCCCCAGTAAGCAACGGCGCTGCTGACCCGTCGACATTTTGCGCAAGGGCGTAGCGGCTAATGACTCGATTCCCAGCTCGCGCATTATGCTTGCCGCCTGTTCTCTTTGTTCGCTCGTTATCTGCCGGGACAATAGTCCATGGATACCAACGCTCGACAGGTAGCCGGACAACACGACATTCAGACCAGTCGTTGAGTTGCGATAGTGCATTTGCAGATCGTGTGAAACGATGCCGATATGCGATCGCAATTCCCAGACGTTCCAGGTTTCGCGGCCGAGGATGCGAACCCACGAGTCATCCTGACGGACCGGGTATATTTCCCGGTTGATGACTTTTAGTAATGTTGTCTTGCCTGAACCGTTCGGTCCGAGAATTGCTGCCTGCTCGTGTTGGCCGATGCTGACGCTGAAGTTCTCAAAGACGCGTGTATCTCCACGATAGATGGTCGCGTTGTGAATATCGATGAGTGGTGCGTCAGTCATTCTTTCAATGCCGGCTATATCTCATGACGAAGATGCAGCGGTATCCAGTCCTTGTGTGCTTCATACGCGGGGCGCGGGTCGCGCGGCTGATAATCCGCAAGGCGTTCGGCCAGCCACTGGAACCACTCGAACGCAGCTTCATCGCCCAGTTCATCGCGGAGCGCGATCGCCCAGTTTTCGAGTTTGCGCCACAAGATGATGACGCTGCTGCCAATCAGATTGTTGACGATCACGAACGGCACGATCCGCTGAAATGTCATCACGCCGATGTTCTCCATGGTTGAACTGATCAGCATTACGGCATCCTCCAGATTCGCCTGCTTCGTGCGTATCTCCTCTGCGCTCAAACCGTCCGGAAGGTGAAGCACAATTTGGTACGCCTGCGTAAACTTGGGATTGCCGAAGAATCGGAATAGCTCGATCGCTGCAAGTTCGCGACGCTGCTGGCGGATTTGCCGCATTTGCAACACTGCGAAGAACAAGCCGCCAATGACGATGATGACGCCCAGAATTTCAGCCATGTTGGCCAGCGTGGAGAGATAGTTCATTACGATGAATCCCTTGTTATGGTTGATGCAATATAACTCGTAAATGCCTAAATGAACTCAGACCCGGTCAGACTTGGGCAAAGCGCCACTTGCCCTTCCTGAACACGACCACGGCCATTGCCGTGAGTATGGTCTCGGCAATCACGATCGCCAGGAATACCCCGTTCGGGCCAAGCTCTGCGGCTGTCGCCAGCCAGTAGGCAAGCGGAATCTGAATCAGCCAGAAGCATATGAAATTCATCACGGACGGCGTTGTCGTATCGCCGGCACCATTTAATGCCTGGATGATTATCATGCCAACCGCGTACATCGGGTAACCCACGCCCAGGATTCTGAGACAACTCGTGCCGTAGCGAATGACTTCAGGTTCGGTCGAGAACAGCGAAACGATCTGCGGCGCCAGTACGATCATCACGATGCCGACGACAGTCATGAAGATCGCATTGTATTTTGATGCCCGCCAGACCGATTGCTCGGCCCGCTCCGGTTTTTCGGCACCAAGATTCTGACCCACCAGTGTTGCGGCCGCGTTGCCGAGACCCCACGCGGGTAGCAGCGCGAATTCGATGAGGCGCAATGCGACTGTATAGGCTGCGATTGGTGCACTGCCGTACAACGCGACAACCCGCATAATCACAATCCAGCTCGATGTGGAAATCAGGAACTGGCCGATGCCGCCCACTGATATCCTGATCATTCTCAGCATTAGCTGCGGCGCCGGTACCAGGTGTCTGAGCTTGAATGGCAGGCGCCCTTTGCCGCCGAACAGGCTGTAGACCAGGTACATAACGCCAATGCTGCGTCCGATCGTAGTCGCAATCGCAGCGCCAGTGACGCCCAGCTCCGGGAATGGGCCGAGTCCAAAAATCAAACACGGATCCAATCCTATATTGATTGCATTTGCGAGTGCGAGAGAACGCAATGCGACTGGCGCATCGCCGGCTCCGCGGAACGCCGCATTCAACAGAAACAGGTAAAGAATGCTGGCTGACCCACCGAGCAATATCGCAATGAAACCCTGGCCCTCCGCTATGACACCCTCGCTGGCACCCATCATGCGCAGCAGATCTGCAGCGTAAATTACGCCGCAAACGCCGATGACAGTGGCAAAGGCGGCGCCGACCCAGATCGCCTGCCCGGTGACCTGCGCGGCCGCGTCCGGGTCCTGCGCACCAATGCGACGTGACACCATTGCCGTGACACCCATACCAAGGCCAATGGCGACGGCGTAAAGCACGGTGACCAGCGCCTCTGTCAGGCCGACGGCGGCAATCGCGTTGGTGCCGAGGCGGGATACAAAGGCGATGTCGACCACTGCGAACACGGCTTCCATTGCCATCTCGAGCATCATCGGGATCGCAAGCAGGCCGAGCGCACGGCCGATCGGCCCGACGGTAAAGTCGGTCTCGTTGTCGCTTATCGACTCGTGGACAAACGCGCGCGCGCGTTGCCAATAAGTCCTTTCCGATTTAGTAATTTCGACAGTCATAGCAAATTAATTCTATTTTTATCACCGTACAGACACGAATTGGCCAGGTACAGCGGGGTATTCCGGAAGCACCACGCCGGAACTCAGGAACAAGAGGAATTATCGGCTAGGTGTGCGAGTCAGGACGCAGCGGAGTTGCAGTATGCAAACTGCCGGCGATGCCAAAGGCACAGACGAGCCTGACCACAAGGGTGAACAAATTTCCAGGAATTGTGGTTTTCATGAATGGCTCGATTCCAGGCAAGGCCTGATTTGACTGTCGGGCGCCATGCTAGCTGAACAGAACGGAAAGTCAACGAGGATGATTTCAGCCGTGGTCCGTGGCCGGAGCGTCTGACGCAGCCTGTTGTTGTTCCCAGGCATCGACCAGATAGCGATTGTCATGCTGCCAGGGATGAAAGTCCTTTCGAAAAAACCGCAGCCAGGGAATGAAGACGCGGCGTAATATGCCTGGCTTGATAAAGAGGTATTTGAAGCCGCTGGCCCATTCTCGAAGGCTCCATAGCTTGCCGTCTTTCTGCAGCATGATGCAGAGGTTGCGCATCGTATCTTTCAGAAAAAAGAAGGTGTTGAGAATCAGGGCATGCCGCCTTTCCCTGACCGTTCCTCCGACGGCGACATGCACATCGAATGCCACGGCCTTGTGTTCGGTCTCCTCGATGCCATGCCATAGCCACAGGCTGGCGATGGTTGGATCGGCGCCGGCCATCGGTGTTTTTCGGGTCAGCATCTCATCGGCGAGTATGGCGGTCAGGTGCTCGCTGGCCGTCGTGCCTGCCAGCCGCCTGCGTGCCGACAGCTCGCGGTATGCCCAGTCGATTCTTTCACGCTCGTTACGCTCGATTCGATCCAGGTCGTAGCCACGTAACTCGCACAGAATTTCGTTGTAGCGCTGGTGCTGACGACGGTGTGTCGCTTCCTGTGCCTGGAACGCAGAGATTTCTTCCAGCAGCCTGGGATCTTCGATGTCGTCGGCGAAATGGCGGACGCTATCTATGAAGAACTTTTCACCCAGCGGAAAAAGCATGGACATGCCGTTGAACCATGCTGTCCGGAAGGCGCTGCCGCCGTGCCAGTCGGTCGCCAGCGCCGCCTCGATTTCAAACGATTTTCTGCGTGGCCCGAACTCGAGGCCTGCGGGGCTGTGACTCTGGGGAATTGCCGTCATTGCCCGATTCTAGCGCTATAGGAGACCCTTCACCAACGATTGATATAGGTTATCTTGTAGCCAGAAGTCGAGTCGAGGGTTGCAGATGTCCGATGGATTCTGGCCGGTTGTACTAATCACGGTATTCATCATTGCCTGGGTACTGGCAAAAGTTGTCGCCCTTGCCAGGAAAAGTGAGCAGCAGTGGCGCGAGGTCGACAAGAGCAAACTGAAGGCGTGGGAAGACGACGACGAGTGGTAAACGCGATTGTCAGAATTCTGTTGGGCGCACGCCGGGATCCATGCGGGGAGTGTCGCGCAAGCGGCATTCCTACCGCGGCCATCGAACTTTCATGCGATTCGATGACATGATATAGACTGCTGAAATGCGGCATTTCTCGAAAACTCCTTTAGTCTTTGTTTTGGCATTGACCTTGGCATCAAAGGCTTCTGTTTCCGCAGAATTTGCCCAATCGACCGCCACTGAGGAATCTTACCCTGACATTGTTTTCGATAAAGGTCACCATAACTATGGAATAGATGAGTCAGACCATGTCATCGAGCAATTCCTCTCGGACCACGGGTTCACTGTCAGGCAAGATACCGGGCTGATTACCCGACGTAGTCTGGAAGGTGTTGACGTTTTTCATACCTCAAATGCGCTGGCGCCAGAGAACATTGATAATTGGGCCCTTCCTACTCCGTCAGCATTCACACCGGACGAAATCAGGGTTTTATTGGGATGGATTCGCGAAGGTGGCTCGTTGTTGGTCGTCATAGAACATATGCCATTCGGCGGTTCGTATCACGCATTGGCGACAGCACTCGGCCTTGATGTCAGCAATGGATTTGCCGTAGATGCAACGCTTCTAAGTGGTTATTCACCGGATATAATTTCGAGCGCAGGAGAACTTCTCTTTCATCGTCGCGAGGGATCACTATCGGACCATCCGATCTTGAACGGACGGATGCCTTTTGGCACGATCGATCATCTTGCGACTAACACTGGTTCTGCATTCCGCTTACCTGCGCAAGGCTTGTCATTGATCACATTTAATTCAAATGTCATTTCGCTCGAACCGGAGATCTCCTGGGTATTCGATGGCGACACGCCGCGTGTGAGCGTAGCCGGCTGGTCTCAAGCGGGTGTAATGGAGCTCGGCAAAGGCCGTGTGGCAGTCCTGGGTGATAATTTTTTGATCAGTGCGCCGGCATATTTGGAGCCACCATACGTCCATGATGAGAATAATGAGGCGGAACGGGGCGCCTACAATCATCAATTCACGTTAAATCTGTATCGCTGGTTATCGAATCAAGGAGCTGATTCAGCAATTGAATGAGAGTTACTTGTGACGTTTGCTTTGGGTTGGCAGCGGCCCTTCACCATTCTCCCAGCGCATTATCGCGCCAATTCCAAGGTGTCCAGAATCACGGGGGAGGATCAAAGTCTTTACGCCCTCAGCTTAACCCGCGTTTCTTGAGGACGGGTAGGTTACTTCATAATGTCCAGGAGCGAGATCAACCTTCTGTTTAGACTGGCTCTTCGACCGCGGTGGCCGCGTCCCCGGTGCTCGTGCGCTCCCACCATACACTCAGAACCCCCATTTGCCAGAGAACTCCTGCTGCGACTAAAAGCACAAACAGCGCGAGGAGGAGCTTCCAACGCTTGCGCTTGACGGCGAACGGATCCTTCAGCGAATGTTCGGAGCCCTCGGGGAGCTTGGCGATGCTAGTGAGCGAGGCGCCGAAGGGGAGGTTGATCACGGCGCGC
>JADFGH010000132.1 GCA_022567775.1 Pseudomonadota bacterium
GGCATTGAGCTGCGCATGCCTCAGGTCAGGTGCACCCTGGCAAATTTTCGTTTGCCAACCTGGTAGACGTGGGTCGAGCCGGCATCGACTACTGTTTCACGGTCCGCCACCAGCACGCCGTCGATGCGCACGGCGCCCTGCCTGATCATGCGGAACGCCTCGGAGTTGCTGGCCACGAGGCCAGCCGCTTTCAATAAATGTGCGATACCGAGTCCGCCGTCCTTGCTGGCCACGGATATTTCCTCGATTTCCTCCGGCATCGCGCCCTTCTGGAAGCGCGAGATAAATTCGGCTTTTGCCTTCTCAGCCGCCGCCTGGTCATGGAAGCGGGCCACGATCTCCCCGGCGAGCTCGAATTTCACGTCGCGCGGATTGCGGCCCTCGTCGACCGCGGTCTTCAGTCCTTCGATTTCCTTCAGGGGCCGGAAGCTCACCAGTTCGAAGTAACGCCACATCAGCTCGTCGGATATGGACATGAGCTTGCCGAAGATCTCGCCAGCCGGTTCGGTGATGCCGATGTAATTGCCGAGCGACTTGGACATCTTCTGCACGCCGTCGAGGCCTTCGAGCAATGGCACGGTGAGCACGAGCTGCGGTTCCAGACCATAGGCCTGCTGAATCGTGCGGCCGACGAGCAAGTTAAATTTCTGGTCCGTGCCGCCCAGTTCGACATCGGTCTTCAAAAACACGGAGTCGTAGGCCTGGGCCAGCGGGTACAGGAACTCGTGAATCGATATCGGCTGGCCGGCCTTGAAGCGCTTGCTGAAATCGTCCCGCTCCAGCATTCGTGCCACCGTATACCGGGCCGCCAGTTTGATGAGTCCCGGTGATCCCAGCTCGGTCAGCCAGCGCGAATTGAAATCGACAATCGTCTTTTCGGGATCCAGGATCTTGAACACCTGCTCCTTGTAGGTAGTCGCGTTCGCTTCGATTTGTTCGGGTGTTAGTGGAGGGCGCGTGGCATTCCGGCCGCTCGGGTCACCGATCATGCCGGTGAAATCACCGATCAGGAAAACCACGTTGTGCCCGTATTCCTGAAACTGGCGCATCTTGTTGATGACTACGGTATGGCCAAGATGGAGATCCGGCGCCGTCGGGTCGAAGCCCACCTTGATATTCAACGGACGGCCGAGTTTTAGTTTTTCCTCGAGCCCGCCCTCCGGGAGAATCTCGTCTGCTCCCCGGCTGAGTTCGGCGATTTGTTCTTTGATGCTCGTCATTTCCAGTTCGTGTCCTGCGGCGGCAGCGGAACTTTAGCATTGTGCAGCGCCGAGAAAAGCGTTGACTGGCTCGTCGACCGTGGATTGTGCTGTTGAAAATCGTCGTGCCGGTAGTCGCGCTCGCCAATCTGGTTTAACGTTCTGACTTATAACACTTTTCTTTGACCTGCCATGCCTGTCGCTGTAGAGTAGCGCCATCGAGCGATGGTGGAGAAGCAGACTTGAATCGTCCCGTAAGTCCGATCCTTCACGATTACAAACCGTCTGCCGGGTCACCAATCAAAAAATTCAATGCGCTGCACTGGTTTGCGGTGGGTCTTGGACTCCCCCTGATCGGCATCGCGCTGCTGCTGACACTCAAGAACGCGTCCGGTACCAACACCTCCATAGTCGAAAAAGATGTTGTCGCGACCATGGCTGAACAGGATGTCAGATTGGCCATTGCGCTCGTTGAGGCAGGACCGGCAGAGCCCGTCGCAGTGGCAGAGCCGATTCCGTTTCCGGCGTTTCATCCGCCCCTGCGACTGCCTCCCGAATACGAGCAGCTTAGCTTGACGATCAAACGCGGCGATACCCTGGCCGCACTCTTTCGGAGCAACAAACTCGACCCGGGGCATCTCGCGATGATCGTGCGAATCCCGGAGGCAGCGCCGTACCTGAAAAGATTAATCCCCGGTGATGAGTTTCAGATAGAGCACGACGAGGGCAACCTGATCAGTCTCTATCGTGAACTCGATCTCACGAGCGCGCTCAGGATAACTAAAGAGGAGTCGGGCTTCTCCGCGGAGATCATCGAGCGCCCGATCGAGGTGCGCAGGAAGCTTGCCTACGGAAGAATCGATACCTCACTTTTTGAAAGTGCGACGGCAGCCGGGTTAGCGGATAAATTAATAATGAACCTGGCCGGCATCTTCGCCTGGGACGTGGATTTCGTTTTGGACATCCGCGGCGGTGATCACTACACCATCCTGTTCGAGGAAATCTATCAGGAAGGCGAATACATCGCAGACGGCGACATCATCGCCGCCGAATTCAACAACAGCGGCCGCACCTTCCAGGCGATTCGTTTTGTCGACAAGAGCGGGCGTTCTGACTACTACACGCCTGATGGATTGAGCGTTCGAAAAGCATTCGTACGTGCTCCCGTCGATTTCAGCCGCATCAGTTCCAGTTTCAATCCACGCCGCAAACATCCGATTCTCAATACGATTCGCGCGCACCGCGGTGTCGACTACGCGGCCCCCAGTGGCACACCGATCAAGGCGGCCGGCGACGGAAAAGTTATCTTTCGCGGCAGAAAAAACGGCTACGGCAACGCGGTAATCGTGCAACACGGCGGCAATATCACGACGCTTTATGCACACATGTCCCGGTTCGACAGCTCCTCACGAGTCGGCCGCCGCGTGGTCCAGGGACAGACCATCGGTTATGTCGGGATGACCGGGCTCGCTAATGCGCCGCATTTGCACTACGAGTATCGTCTGAACGGCGTGCATCGAAATCCACGCACGGTCAAATTGCCCCAGGCTGAGCCGATCAGGGAGGAATATCGCGCCAACTTCCTGGCCGCCGCCGCGCCGATTCTGGACGAGCTTTTGCAGTACAAAAGAACCCAGGTCGTCTACCTGACAAGCGAATAGCGAGCATGCCCAGGCTGCGGGATTCCGCCACTTCTTATGTGGGCCTGATGTCCGGCACCAGCATGGACGGCATCGACGCCGCCCTGGTCGAATTTGGCGATCATCGTTGTGAAATTCGCGCGACCCTGTCGGCTCAGTATCCGGACGAACTTCGTTCAGCACTGTTAGATGCGTCGCGAACTCCGGCCGACTGCACCGTCGATGTGATCGGCAACCTGGATCACTGGATTGGCGAGTGTTTCAGGGATGCCGCACTGGCGCTTTTGAAAGCATGCAATACCAGTGCAAAAGCGGTAGCTGCAATTGGCAGTCACGGACAGACGCTGCGCCACCAACCGCACGCCACACGCCCGTTCACGCTGCAAATCGGTGATCCGAATATCATTGCAACAGGTACCGGCATTACAACGGTTGCGGATTTCAGGCGTGCTGACGTCGCCCTGGGCGGCGAGGGCGCTCCCCTGACGCCGGCGTTTCATCAATGGTTGTTCGCCGATCCGGACACTGATCGCGCGGTCATCAACATCGGCGGCATCGCCAACGTAACCTTGCTGCCGGCGTCATCGCCAGGCGTGACAGGATTCGACACCGGACCCGGCAATACATTGCTTGACAGCATGGCGAGACAGCACCTGGATAAGCCCTACGATGAAGACGGGGCCTGGGCGGCAACCGGCACCGTATGCGCGGAATTGCTGCAGGTAATGCTGTCCGACAAGTACTTTCAATTGTCACCGCCAAAGAGCAGCGGCTTCGAGTACTTCAACACCGCCTGGCTGAATGCGAAACTCTCATCGCTTGGCAAGACCGCGCCGATAGCGGTCGATGTACAGGCGACACTCGCGGAGCTAAGTGCCCGGACCATTGCGGCCGCAATTCTCGCAAACACATCGGGAGCTAACGAGGTTCTCATCTGTGGGGGCGGCGTGCATAACAAGGACCTGGTGCAGCGCCTGACGACCTGCCTTGCCGGCAATACTGTCAAATCAACAGAAAGCTTTGGCCTGCATCCCGACTGGGTCGAGGCGGCGGCATTCGCCTGGCTCGCCAGGCGCCGTCTTGAGGGGAAACCCGGCAATTTGCCAGCGGTCACGGGCGCCAGCCGTCCCGCAGTACTTGGCGCGGTATACAGATCCTATCTCCGTACTCCGCATGAGCCGCGTTTCGCATCCTAAGGCCTCGGCGACGCGGCGCGAGCTGCGCGTAATGCTTGTTGTCATTGCCAAGGCTCGCAACAAAGTCGCCGGGCCTTAGGGGCGAAACCCATGCGGGAAGCGCCTTGGCGGGCGGTCTGCTTCGTTGCTCGTCGCTCAGGTGGAACGACCACATTTCGCTCCTCGCGCCTTGCATCCCATCCAGCCAAGACCGCTTCGCGGCCATGCGGAATACTGAGATAGGATCTTTGTGCTCCAGTTAGCGAAGGAATCCTGTGGTCATTGATATACTGGCCGACTCAAGAATCGATCAGGAAAGGTCGTGGACGCGCCGGTAACACCACCTGCAGAGAAGTACATCAACCGGGAACTCAGTTTTCTCGAGTTCAACCAGCGCGTGCTGCATCAGGCGGGTGATGAATCTATTCCCATTCTCGAGCGCCTGCGTTTCCTGTGTATCTCCTGCACCAACCTGGATGAGTTCTTCGAAGTTCGCGTTGCCGCGATGAAGCAGCACCTGGAAATCGGTGCGCGCTCGGCCGGGCCGGACAAAATGGCACCGCAAGCTCTGCTCGATGAAATCAGGCATCGTTCACTGGCAATGGTCAAACAGCAGTATGAAATGCTGAACGAAGTCATATTGCCGGAACTCGCAAAAGAACAGATCCATTTCGTGCACAGAGCTGACTGGACTGCCACGCAAAAAAAATGGCTTAGTCACTATTATCACGATGAGATTGTTCCGGTCCTGACGCCACTGACGCTCGATCCATCGAGACCATTTCCGCGCATTCTCAACAAGAGTCTGAATTTTGTCGTGCGGCTGGATGGTAAAGATGCGTTCGGCCGCCGCCGGCACAGGGCGATCGTGCAGGCACCACGTTCGCTGCCCCGCATTATCCGGCTGCCGGATAAACTTGGCGAACCCGGTAGCGACAACTATGTGTTTCTTTCGTCAGTGATTCATGCGCATGTCACCGATCTGTTTCCGGGCATGAACGTTGCGGGTTGCTACCAGTTTCGGGTCACTCGCAACAGTAACCTCTACCTTGACGACGAGGAGGTCGACAATCTCGTTCGCGCACTCGAGGGTCAGCTCGAGGCCAGCCGATTTGGCGCGGCCGTCCGTCTCGAAATCAGCCATCGATGTCCACAGGATCTTTGCGATTTTCTTTTGGACCATTTCCACCTCGGCCAGGCAGACCTGTTCACGGTCGACGGGCCGGTCAATCTCAACCGGCTGTTCACGGTTTGTGACAATGGGCAACGGCCGGACCTTCTTTACCCGCCGTTTACGCCCGGTCTCCCGGCCGTACTAAAGACAGGCAAGAGCATTTTCAGTGTTGTCCGAAAAAGAAACGTTCTATTGCACCATCCCTATCAGTCTTTCTTGCCGGTCATCGAATTCATCAGCGCTGCCGCAGCGGACCCGAAGGTTCTCGCGATCAAACAGACGCTGTATCGGACCGGAGCAGATTCGCCGATCGTTGATCACCTGGTGAATGCCGCCCGCGCCGGCAAGGAAGTTACTGTCGTGGTCGAACTCATGGCGCGGTTCGACGAAGCCGAGAATATTGCCTCCGCCAACCGCCTGCAGGAAGCAGGCGCCCACGTGGTTTATGGGCTCGTAGGATTCAAAACGCATTCCAAGATGTCGATGGTGGTGCGGCGTGAGCAGGGCGGCATTCGACGCTATGTGCATCTCGGCACCGGTAATTATCATCCCGGTACTACACGTATCTATACCGACTACGGCTACCTGAGCAGCAATCAGAATCTTGGCGAAGATGTTCACAAGATATTCATGCAACTCACCAGCCTGACGGCGGCGACGAACCTTGTGAAAATCCTCACGGCGCCATTCACGATTTTTGACGCCCTGATTGCAAAGATCGACCGCGAAATCGAACACGCCAAGGCTGGCAATGAAGCCCGCATCATCGCCAAGCTCAATGCGCTTACCGGGGCACAGATGATCGACAAGCTGTACCAGGCGTCCAGCGCCGGCGTAAAAATCGATTTGATCGTCCGTGGAGTCTGTTCACTACGCCCGGGCGTTCCCGGGCTCTCGGATAATATTCACGTACGATCCATTGTCGGACGATTCCTGGAACACTCGCGTGTTTACTATTTCCGTAACAATGGCAAGGAAGAATATTATTGTTCGAGTGCCGACTGGATGGACAGAAACTTCTTCCGGCGCAACGAGGCCTGTTTCCCGATCCGCCAGAAGCCGCTGAAGCAGCGGCTCATGAAAGATTTGCAGCTGTTCCTGGCCGACAACTGCCAGGCCTGGGTTCTGCGCGGTGACGGCACCTATGAGAAGCTTAGGCCGGCGGCCGGTGAAAAACCCGTTTCCGCACAAAAGGCGTTTTTGAAAATGCTGAGTGCGTAGGAGCCCGGCCCAGCGGGCGATCTTCGTTGATTGACAATGGTTGAATCATCCTTAACAAAAATTGCAGGG
>JADFGH010000133.1 GCA_022567775.1 Pseudomonadota bacterium
CAAAAGTCAGGAACAGATAAGTGAACGCGCCGAGCAGTTCTTCCCTTTGCATGAGCGTGTTCAATTCGACCACCATGGATGACAGCGTTGTCAGGCTGCCGCAGAAACCGACTGCAAAAAGCAGGCGATTCTGCTCAGTGACGATGCCGGAATGACTGAACCATTCGGCCGTGAGCATCAATTGCAACACGATGCCCATGATGAAGCATCCCAGCAGGTTTGACGCGAAGGTGCCGAGTGGAACGATGACGATTCTGTGCGCGAACAACAGGGTCATGCCCAGCCGCGTCATGGCGCCAAGTGCGCCGCCTGTTCCGACCAGCAGAAATGATACGACAACCGCGCGCATTACTGTTCGCGCCTGCAAATCATGAGGCGCACAGCCTGGTGGCCGCGTCCCGGTATTCCGCTTCCATGCGCTCGACCAGGTCGGCGACGGACGGAATATCATCGATGGTGCCGACGCCCTGCCCGGCACCCCAGATGTCGCGCCATGCTTTGGCCTTCGTGCTCCCACCACCGCCGAAATTCATCGTGCGCAGTTCGCCTTCAGGTAAATCGTCCGGGTCGAGTCCCGCATTGACGATGCTGCCTTTCAGGTAGCTGCCGTGCACGCCGGTGAACAGGTTGGTGTAGACGATGTCGGCCGCGGCACTGTCGACAATCATCTCCTTGTAAGCCGAGGGTGCATTGGCTTCCCTTGTGGCAATAAAACGCGTGCCAAGATACGCCAGGTCTGCACCCATCGCCTGCGCCGCGAGCGCGTCATTACCGCGGCTCATACTCCCCGATAAAATAATCGTCCCGTCAAATATTTCGCGCACCTCTTTGACCAGCGCGAACGGGCTGGTCGTTCCCGCATGCCCGCCCGCACCAGCGCACACCGTAATGATGCCATCGACCCCCTGATCGATTGCCTTGCGTGCGTGACGAATATTAATGACGTCATGAAATACGACACCGCCATAGCCGTGCACGGCAGCGACGACTTCGGCCGGCGGGCGCAGGCTCGTAATGACGATCGGCACCTGGTACTTGACGCACATTTCCACGTCATGCTGGAGCCGGTTATTGCTCTGGTGAACGATCTGATTGACGGCAAACGGCGCGACGGTGAGTCCTGGATTCGCACTTTGATATGCCACCAGCTCCTCGCTTATTCGTGCCAGCCATTCATCGAGCATCGATTCAGGACGGGCGTTGAGTGCTGGAAACGCACCAACGATTCCTGCCTTGCACTGCGCAAGGACCAGCTCGGGTCCGGAGACGATAAACATCGGTGCGCCGATCACCGGAATGCGCAATTGACCCTCCAATGAGGCCGGCAATGACATGCAAATCTCCCTAAACTTTCATGAAACTTGCTTCGCAATCGGCGACGAGCGAGTCGTCGCTGGCCAACCTTAGCTCTCCCTTGAGTAGGATCAGCCGCTTGCGTTCATTTTCGATCCAGCCCCGTAATTTGACGGCCTGACCGACCTGCAGTGCCCTCCGGTACCTGATCTCACAGCGTGCAGTGTGCGCCTTGATGTTTTGCAGATAGAGCACGTTGGCCATCACATCGTCGAGGGCGGAAAAAATGATGCCACCATGCACGGTGTTCTCATAGCCAACATGATTTTCGCCGGCGGTGAATTCGGCGCTACAAATTCCGTCATTCAGAGAGAATTTTATCTGCAGACCGATTGGATTGTCCGGGCCGCATGCGAAACACATAGTCGCAGCTTCGATTGACACATCATTTCCCAATGGTTTTTCTCCTGTCCCCTTCCTGGATCATTTCCGGATACTCCGGTATCCAGCGGTAGTCATCAATACGTTTTCGGTATTCATCGTCGCTGATTTTGTCAGCCACGCCATCTTCGATTGCCTGCCGGCCAACCGCTAATGCGACATCCCCGCAAATGTCCCACAGCCTCGAGACTTCCGGCATCAGGCAGCGCGCCGACAATTCCTCATCGCTGATGCAGTTGGCCAGCGCATGGGCGGAGGCGCTGATCATCGCGTCCGTTACCTCGGTTGCGCCGCTGACGATCGTGCCGAGACCGATGCCCGGAAAGATGAATACGTTATTGGCTTGCGCAATTCGTTGCCTGCCGCCGCGCATCTGCACGTCATCAAACGGACTGCCGGTCGCAACCAGTGCGCGGCCTTCGGTCCAGCGTAAGACGTTCTCCGGCGTTGCCTCACTGATCGCCGTGGGATTCGACATTGCTAATATCACCGGCGCTTCAGTCGCAGCCCCCATGGCGCGAATCGTCTCTTCGTCGAATGCCCCGCCCTGCCCCGATGCGCCAATCAGCACGGTCGGTTTGTAGGCAGCCACCACTCTCTGCAGGATCTTGCGTTGTGCATCGTTCAGTTCGAGACTCGCGGCCAGGTCTTCCGGCCAGGCGAGTTCCTTCTTGTATTCGTCGAGTTCACGTCCTTCGCTGATCACGCCACGGCTGTCCATGACCAGCACCGCTGTCCGCAAATCGGCGCCCTTCAGGCCGCTACCTTGCAGTGCGCTCGTGATCTGCCGCGCAATGCCGAGACCGGCCGCGCCGGCGCCGTAAATCAGGACGCGGTCGTCTGTAATCTTTCGCCCGGTAATGCGGCTGGCTGCCAGCATGCAGGCGAGCGCCACCGCACCCGTGCCCTGGATATCGTCGTTGAATGACGGAACCTTGTGCCGGTACCGGTCCATGATGGTCAACGCATTGTCTTTGCGGAAGTCTTCCCACTGGATGACAACTTCCGGAAAGACCTTGCGAGCTGCTATTACAAATTCGTCGACCAGCTCCTGGTACCTGGTACCGCGCAATCTTCGTTTTCGCCATCCAAGATAAAGCGGATCGTCGAGCAAGGTCTGATTGTTGGTGCCGACGTCCAGGCTGATTGGCAAGGTTCGTACCGGGTGGATCCCGGCACCTGCGATGTAAAGGGAAAGTTTGCCGACACTGATCGCCATGCCGCCACAGCCCTGATCACCGATGCCGAGAATCGATTCGTTGTCGGTGACTACCATGAGCTGCACGTCGGTGAATGGCGCTGCATTTCGCAATATCTGTTCGATGCGACCTGCATAATCCGGCGTAATCCAGATGCCCCGTGCGCGGCGGAATACCCGGCTGAAATATTGCGATGCCTTGCCAACCGTCGGTGTATAGACAATCGGCATCAATTCTTCGAGGTGCAGGCTCAGGATCTTGTAAAAAAGATGCTCGTTGCGGTCCTGCAGTGCGGCCAGACCGATATGGCGGCCGACCGGGTCCTCATTGAACATGATTGTCTTGAAGACGCGCTCCGCCTGGGTGTCGATGTCGTTGTTTTGCGAAGGCAGCAATCCGTCGAGCTTGAATCGTTTTCGTTCTGCCCTGGAAAAGCCTGTGCCTTTATTGTATAGCGGGAAACGCAGCAAAGAGGTGCCACTCATTGGCACATTCAATTGATAACCGTCCCTCGTTCGTCTGAGATCGAATTTTTCCAATTTGTTTCCGGGACAAGCTAGGGAACTTGTTCGTTAATAATTATTGAGACTTCACTCGACTCCGCCGTCGAGATAATCTGTTGGCCGAACCAATCGCCCGATTGCGCTATCGGCTGTCCCGACATCGAAACACGCGCGACGATTTCGAGTTGCGCAAACCCGGAGGGCACTCGCCCCGGGATCATGGCGTCGGCATCGCCGATTGCTACGTAAGCAGGCAATTCAGCCGCCCGCCGTCGTACAGCGGCAATCGGTGGAGATGGCTGCGCCGGATCGCGCGCAATGATGAACACGGTTGAATCCGCCTGGACCTCACTGATTGCGGACTCCCCCAGTGAAACTCTGACCGTCACAACATCACCTCCGGTCGGTTCGACGACCGGCGGCGCCGTGCCGCGTAACTCCGCAATCTGTTGCCGAAGTATGTCCTGAATTCTCTGTGGCGGCGAACTCGCGAGCAGCTTCTCCCAGAGCTGTGCGCCGGTTTCCTTGTCGCCCCGCTGCACAGCGGCCATGCCGGCATAGAAAAGCGCCTTCTGGTTATTGGGCGCAATCGCCAGTGCGTTGTCGAACAATTCACTGGCGCGTGCGCTCATTCTCTGTTCGTCGCCGAGCAGTATCACCTCACCAAGATCCGCCAGCGTCTGCCCGTTGCGGCCACCCTCGATTTCGACGGCGCGTTCGAAGGCGGTCATCGCTGCCTGGAAGTTTCGTATTTGAAGATACGACCGTCCCAGCATTTTCCATCCTGGCAGATCATCCGGGTTCTGCTGCAGCCTGAGTGCCAGCGAATTCACCATCTCCTCGACACCGGGCATGGCGTCCGGCTGCGGTGCCCCTGCGCCAGGCGTTCCAATCTGGCTGTAGACAGAAATGGATACCAGCAGCACGATCACGATGGCTGACGTCGATTTGACAGAGAGCCGCCGTTCTTTCTTATACAACGGCAACGCGATCACAAGGACAGCGGCGAGCAGCATCGTGCCGAGTAATGCGTAAAGCATCGTTAGCTTTTCAGCGCGTCATCGTCGATCGGCATTTTCATCCGATCACGCACGACCCTGACGATGACGAATGCACCAATGCCAAGCAGCAATGCCGGTGTGATCCACAGGATCAGGGTGCGGCCACTCTTGCGCGGGTTGTAGAGAACGAAATCTCCATAGCGAGCTACCAGGAAATCAGCGATCTCTGCATCGGTCATTCCTTCCGTCATCATGCGCCGAATCTCCCGTCGCAAATCGGCGGCGAGGAAGACGTTTGAATCCTTGATGGTTTGATTCTGGCAAACGAGGCAACGGACTTCGGAAATGAGGTTTTCGTACCTTGCCTGCATCTCCGGGTCTTCGAACGCCGCGCCCGTGTCGATGGCCGAAGCAGTCAGGGAGATCAACAACGCAACGAAAAAAACCAGCACCCGTTTCATCGTGTTGCCCCGCTTTGTGCGGCAATTCTCGGCATGAATTCACCTTGCCAGGTCGCCTCGTTCATTGGCCCGACATGTTTGTACATGACACTGCCACCAGCGCTGATCAGGAAGGTCTCCGGCGCTCCGTAGACACCCCAGTCGATACCAACTCGCCCATCTTCATCGTAAGCAGAAGCAACGTAGGGATCACCCAGCTGTTGCAGCCAGGAAAGCGCTGCGTCCCGTTCGTCCCGCCAGTTGATACCGTAGATCGGAATTTCACTGCGAGCTGCCAGTTGCAGCAAGTAGTCGTGCTCCGCCCGGCAGCCGACGCACCAGGTGGCCCAGATATTCACCAGGACCATCTGCCCTGCATAGTCCGCGCTGCCAACGGTGGACAAGGGATCCTTCACCCGCGGCAACTCGTATTCAGGTGCCGGCTTGTCAATCAGGGGTGAGGGCAATTTCGTCGGGTCGCGATCCAGCCCGACCGCGAAAATACCGATCATGATCACAAACGCCACGATCAGTGCGATGTAGCGAGCCATCAGGCCGGCTCCTCGCGCAGCACAGCAGTTCCTTCACGCGCCGTAGCTTGCAGGCGATAGCGCCGGTCGCTGGCGGCAATCAGGCCGCCAAAGGCCATGATCAATGCGCCCAGCCAGATGAAGCGGATCAGTGGTTTGTATTGCAGGCGCACACTCCAGGCATCGTTACCCAGCGGATCGCCGAGTGCGACAAACAGGTCCCTGTTCCAGCCGGCATCGATGCCGGCCTCGGTCATCGGGCTTTGCTGCACCAGGTAGGTGCGTTTCTGTGGTCTGAGTTCCGCGACGAATTTGCCGTCTTTGCGTATTTCGATTTCACCCTCGAGTGCCTGGTAATTCGGTCCCTGCACATTATTGAGATCGGTCAGCTTAAAGCTGTAGCCTGCGACCTCGACCGTTTCGCCCGGACGCACACTGAGATCTGCCTCGACCGTAAATGCCGAAACGATAGTGATGCCGAGTGTGAACATGCCGACACCAAAATGTGCCACCGACATGCCCAGTGCCGATCGACTGATGCCCGGCGTGCCCGGGGCGCGGCGCCACGAACGAAGCGGCTGCAGCAGCGACACTGCCATGATCCAGAAACCGGCGATGGCGCCAATACTCACCAGGAGCCCGAAGCGGCCGTAAAAGACCGTCGGTACTGCGACCCCGGCGACAATAGCGATGATGCCGGGAATTTTTAGCTGTTCGAATAACGCCCCGAATGCCTGGCTGCGCCAGGCGGTGTGCATGCCGACGCCGATCAGCAACGTAAGCGGCAACATGGGCAGTGCGAACGCAAATTCGAACCATGGCGGACCGATGGAGATTTTGCCCCACTCAAACACGTCGTACAGCAAGGGCGCCAGCGTTCCATACAAAATGACGGTGCAAGCGATGACCAGCAGCACATTGTTTAACAGCAGGAACGTTTCACGCGACAATGGACGGAAACCTGCCGCTGAATCCATACCTGGCGCCCGCCACGCGTAGAGAATCAGTGCGCCGCCGATGACAATCCCTAGGAAAATGAGAATGAAGAGCCCGCGCGCCGGGT
>JADFGH010000134.1 GCA_022567775.1 Pseudomonadota bacterium
TGGCACGCCCGCCTATTGAGAATCTGCCGAAGGTCTCACGCATCCAGAACTCGGGCCCATAGCGGATATAGGACATGCGATCGCCGATCGCGACGCCGCCGGAATCACGTTCGATGCCGGTATCCGGGTCGAAATAGGTCTCTTCGTGTTGCGCGAACTTGAAGGCGCTGTAAACACGGCGCTCACGGGATTCGTCGCGGCGGCGGTATTCGCTGCCGAAACCGAGTTCGTGCAAATACTCGTTGGCGTTGCTCAGGTTCTTGTCCTGGTAGTAGCGGCCTCCGAGTCTGTACATGCCAAAGAAGCCCTCGTTCTCGAGGCTGTTGACCTGGTATTTCGCGTACAGGCTCACGGGAATGAACATACCTTCCTGAACATTTGGCGTCACCAGCGGTTGCCCAGGATCAGAGAGGTCGACGTAACTGACCGAAGGCGAACGAAAGACGTTGTCGTCGATGCCGACGCCGACGCGGGCCCTTAGATCGAAATTGGTAAATTGTCGCTCGCGCTCCCGGATTGCGACGGGCACTTCGATCGGATCTGCAAGCGCGAGTTCGCGGCTAAGCTGCGTTATCGCCCGACGTGCCAGGCGGCTGATATCGTCTCGCTGTTGTTGATCCCTGGCCCTGCGAAACCAGCGCAAGGCCTCGTCGATATCACCTTGTGCATAGCTATTCAGGCCGAGATTGTAATGCGAAATTGCTTGCAACGCCCGGTAGCGGCTAGCCTCGATGAGTGATTCCCGGGCTCGCGCATACTGCTGCGCCTTGTAGTGCGCGACGCCGGTATTGTAATGCAGCAGCGGCGTATCCATGCCGGCCTCGCTGGCCTGCTGGTAACGCAGCAATGCAGCCCAGTACAGGTCGTCCCTGAACAGGCGATTGCCATCAGCAAACAATTCGCTCGCGGTTGCCGCCGCAGCGTTCTGCGACAGCCCCAGGCACAGCGCTGCCAGGGTGAGTGCGATGGCGGCCGCACGGCCGCATGATCTGTGTGCTTGTGGCAGAATTTCAGGACTCCTGCGGGGACGCCAGCCCGCCAAACTCAGGAATAAAAGCCAATGATGAAAAATTCTCATTAATTGGCCCGCAACACTGTGACGTGGTGCAGAAAAACCCCCCTGCGTCGCAAAACGAGGGGGATATTCTGCTGAAATACAGGCTGTAGGAGCGGATTTATCCGCGAACCGGGATCGCGCCATCATCGGCACTGTCGACGTTTGCTACCTCATCGTTGATGTCGCCATCCAGATCCGAATCTGCGGCGTCATGATCTTCCTCACCGTCCATCTCCTCGTCGTGCTCATCGTGGTCGATGTCGTCGCCCTCGTCGAAGTCGCTTTCGTCTTCCGAGTGCTCTTCGTCCTCGTCGGATTCGAAATCCTCGTCGTGTGCGAAGTCGTCATCGGAGTCTTCGCCACCGAAGTCATCGTGGGAATCACCTTCGTCATTCACGTCTTCATCAGACTCATGATCCGATTCACCATCGGACTCGCCATCACGATCGGGCACATCGTCATCGTCATGATGCCCGTCGAGCCCGTCGTCTTCGGGTCCCTGCATGACAATCACCTGGCCGTCGATGTCGGCAATGCTGTCAAGCACCTCCATCGTTACGTCCAGTTCGTCGATGTCAGCCAAAGCTGCTGCCGGGAACAGCGCAAAGCAGCTCAAGGCAATGCCGGCTAAAAAAATCTTCAGTTGTTTCATCACAATTACTCCCTTTGCTGCTTCGGTACTTCCAAAGCTCCCTTGACTACGAAATTATGCTCACCTGGACGCGGAACGTCCTGTCGTCGCCCTCATGTCGCAAGGTGGCCATCAGCTCTCCGCCCTCCGGCGAAGTCGCGATGAGTGTCAAGGGCAATATGTTCTTGCCCTCAGCAAGACTGGTTATCCAGGTAATTTCCCGCTGACCGGCAAATCCCACTACCTCGACGCCCTGTGGCAGGACCACAGTCATCGTTGCATTGGCAAGCGTGGTTGCCGATGAGAAAACCAGGTTTAGTGTGCGCGGCTCCTCGAGCGTCATCACGATCGACGGCATTGCCGGCGCCACGATTTCAGGTGTCTTCAGGAACATGCCGCCGAGCATCCAGAGCACCAGGCCGGCGGCGATAGTGCCGCCTGCACCCGTCATAACCCAGCGATTGCGCTGGCGACGAATTCCGGTGTGTGCTGCTCTTGCAAGTGCACGATCAAAAAAAGTCGCATCGGGGCGTGGCAGGCTGGATTTTCCGTAAGCCTTCAATGATGCGCGCAATCCTTGCGCGCGCGCGAGCACCTGATGGCAGTCATTGCAGTTCTCGATGTGTGCACCAAGCGTCGCCGACTCCGCCCGATCCATAAGGCCATCTACATAATCGTCGAGCTTTTCTGTCAGTTGGGTGCAGGTCATGGTTTTCTTCCTGGTTATGCCTTTACACGCTCAAGGCCGGGAATTGGTTCCATCCGTGCCGAGAGCCTCGCGCAGACGGGCCCGGGCGCGGTGCAGGCGGGACTTGATCGTGCCGACCGGATCGCCCGTAATTTGATGAATTTCCGCGAGTTTATAATCTTCGATGTCGTGCAGGAGGATCACCAGGCGGTGCTCGTCACTGAGGGTGGCAAGCGCCTGGCCGAGCCGCATTATGTCATCCAGCCGCTCGGCATCACGCACCGGATCCAGGTCTCCGGGCAGCGAATCCAGGCTCTGGCCGGGGAGCTGACTCTCTTCGACGCAGACCAGGCGGGCCCGCCTGATACGCCGCCTGTTGTCGATGAAGTGGTTGTACATGACCCGGCACAGCCAGGGACCAGGCTCCCTTACGTCAAGCAGATCATCGAGCCGCGCAAAGGCCTTGACCAAAACATCCTGGAAGAGATCCTCCGCTTCCGGTTTCGAGCCGGCAAGTCTAAAGCTAAGACGGTACAGCCGGTCAAGATGCGGCCGCAGCAAAGTGTCAAAGCTTGCGCGCTGGTTTTGCTCGAGTGAACTCATGCTGGCCGAGTCTAGTTACCGGCAGCCATTGCACAAGGTAGTAAACCCAAAACTGAGAAGCCGGTCCGCCCCGATGTCAGGCAGAATGCCAACCTGTCGTAGGAGCCCGCCCTAGCGGGCGATAAGCATCTAGAACGGCAAGCGCAAGATGAAGTAATGATCTATGAGCAATGCAGTGAACAGGAGCATCAGGTAGATGATCGAGTAGCGGAAAACTTGCATCGGTAAATCGATGCCCTCATCGGACCTGAGGCGAATCGCGTAATAGAGAAAATAACCACCCAGGCTGAGTGCGGCGACGAGATAAATCAGGCCGCTCAACCCGGACAGGTAGGGCAGAATTGTCACGAGTACGAGCAGGATCGTATACAGCAGTATGTACTTGCGGGTGAATTCGTTGCCGTGTGTAACCGGTAACATCGGAATACCAGCTTTCTCGTAATCGTCCTTTTTGGCGATCGCGAGTGCCCAGAAGTGGGGTGGCGTCCAGACAAAAATAATCAGGAAAAGCAGCAGCGCGTCGCTGTGTATTTCGCCAGTGACCGCGGTCCAGCCCAGTACCGGTGGTGTGGCCCCGGCCGCCCCGCCTATGACGATGTTCTGTGGCGTCGCGTGCTTCAGATAGACGGTGTAGATAACGGCATAACCGATCAGGGATGCGAAGGTCAGGATTGCTGTCAGCGGATTGATGATGAACCAGAGTATCAGCATCGATATGACGCAGAGCATGCTCGCAAACATCATCGCATAGGGCTCGGACACTCTGCCCTGCGGTAATGGCCGATCGCGCGTGCGGGACATATTGATGTCGATGCGTGCGTCGAGCACGTGATTCACGACAGCTCCAGATGATGCGGCCATGCCGATGCCCAGCGTAGCGAACACCAGCGCAACAGCGCCGGGCCAGCCGGGCACCGCCAGGATCATGCCGACGACCGCAGTAAATATGATGAGCATGACAACCCTGGGTTTGGTCAGCTCATAGTAATCACGCCAGTCGGCCGCTTGTTGTATCGTGCTTACACTCAATGTCTTAACCAATCCGGGAGAACTTGAGCAGATGCTTGATGTCGTCCACCATGTCACCCGGATCCAGGTCCGGTGGAAAGTACATCACCAGGTTGCCGAGAGGGTCGACCAGATAAATGCCGCCGGGCTTCAATTCGCCCGGACTGCTCTCTGTCAGTAATCGGAAAAGGCCGTCGTCTCTAATCGTTATCAGGCCTTGCTGGCGTTCCTCAAGGAATACTTTATCGGGCGGGGAATCACCGTGCAAGAAAACTCTTAACACCCGGGTCATTTTGTTACCGAGGACCAGCCGGGATTGGCGCAGCAGGTGCAGTGTCTCCCGGCATTCGTCATCGCAGGGGGCGGAATTGGCGTAGACCATCAGCCAGTGGTCGGCGCTCAGGGCCACCAGTGGCGATGAGGGCAGCTCGTCCCAAAGGCTGACGATGGGATCGAGAAGCACACCGTGGTTCGTTCTGCCGCTGGGCTGCCAGTTGTGGCCGAAGTACATCCATGACGCCAGCAGCAGTGGCCCGATAAAAGCCAGCATGATCAATATGAGCTGAACGCGGCCCCGCCTGGTCCTATTCTGATCCACGAATCTGCCTCTTTCGCAGTTGCCACAGTAAGATCACGAACACCGTAGTGGCCATCGCGAACCATTGAAACGCATAACCGTAGTGCATCATCGGCCCGCTTTCACGCGGTTGCCAGCGGCGCACAAAACCGTCGTCGTTGTCCGGGCTCAGCAACAGGACGAATGGAAGCAGTTCCTGGCCAAGCTCGGCAGACACGTCATCAAGCGTCGGGTAAATCGCTGTCTTCGGCCAGTCGCCTGCGCCCTCGAACGCAGTACCCGGCCGAATGCCAACCCTGGGCAAATGACCGACGCGGCCACGAATGGTTCGCCTGCCGTCGCCTGTGCTCAGATCAGGATCCGCCAGATGCGCACCGGGCCGCGCTATCCAGCCGCGATTCACAATCAGTAGTGGCTGGTTGGCCGCATAGCGAAATGCAGTAATCGCGTAAAAGCCGATACGGCTGTCCACGAATATATTGTCGATCAGGACCTGCCGCTGGTCGAGGTAGTAACCGTAGGCTTCAATATTCTGAAATTCCGTAACAGGCATGTCGCCCGTCAAGCGGGCATACGGCGCGTCGTTCTCGAACAGGGCCTGCAGCCGAATTTTCTCAGCCGCGCGATCGAGTTGCCAAAGGCCGAGCGAAACAAACAACGCGATCAGGCCCAGTGCGGCAAGCGGCGGAAATATCCGCCGGAATTGTTCGTTGCTGATGAACTCCTCGATCACGCTTACCTTTTAAATCAATTGGCGGCTGCAGGGTACCTCTAATTACCTCTGTTGCAGCTGTTCCAGGGCGTCAGACCCGCTGTCGACGAATTATCTGCGAGGGATCGACGCGGAACTCGCCATCCGGCAGGCGCGGGCCGCCACCCCAGGCGTGGCCGTACACAAGCTCCAGCCTGAGTGACAGGTCATGGTCGGCCATGCGCGCCGCAAGCAGATTGTCCATCGCCTTGAAGCTGTTTTTGCCAGTCAGTGTCTGCCGTCTGCCGCGCAGGCAATTGCGGGCACCGGCGCTGGTCAGGTCCCGATACAGGGCATCGGTATTGCGATAGGTAACCGTCAGGTGGTCGACGTCCAGCACCGGATCCCGCAGTCCGGCTTTTACGAGTGCATCGCCAATATCATGCATGTCCGGGTATGCATTAACGTGCCAGTGGTCATCGATCGAATGCCATGCTTCGCGGATCTCGGACAAACTGTCGGGACCGAAAGTCGCGAACGCAAACAGACCGCCTGCGGGCAACAGGCGGGCGATTTCTGAAAAGCAGGCAGGGAGGTCATCCATCCAGGGCAACAGCATGTTTGCGAACACGAGATCGATGCTCCCGTCTTTCAGCGGAATACGGGATGCATCACCCTGCAATACGGACGGTTTCGTGAACAGAGATCGCCTCTGTTTTGCGCGCTGCAACATAGCGAACGAGGCATCCAGGCTGATAACGCGGCTACGTCGAAATCGATGAGCCAGTTGCTTGCTGCCGCTTCCGGTCGCGCAACCGAGATCGAGGATGTGGCGCGGTCTGATTACCCCGGCTGTCAGGCGTTGCAGTAATTCATCGAAAGTCACCCGATGAATAAAATCCGCTTGATTAAAACCGGCTGCGATACGGTCAAATCTTCGCCGCACATCACGAAAAACCAGTGCTGGAGGTGGCCTGCCCATGTACCAGAGCATAGGGCTAAAGTGTCATTACAGGCAAAGAGGCCGAATAGGCAAGCTGATTTCGCCGGTCTATTCGGGCAGGCTCCAGGTCCGTGAAGCTGCTCAAAAATGCTCCAGGCAATCTGCATCGCTGCCACATCGCGGAGATCTGTGTTCTTTGTGATCAAGTCGCGGACGGCGGGCGCATCTGCGGGCAATGCCGGCGGATCCTGCCATGGAATAACACCTTCTGCGAATGCTGTGGAC
>JADFGH010000135.1 GCA_022567775.1 Pseudomonadota bacterium
GAAGCCGTATTGCGGCGCTCCCAGGTCGGGCTCGTGCAGGCCAGAACCATCAGTTTGCGCAATGTTTCGATTGACACGGAAAACCTGTCAGGCCGGAACGGCGGCGAGGAAATCGTGTTCACACGGCGCGAGATCGAGGTGTTGGCGTATCTCGCGCAAAACTCGGATCGACCCGTTTCGAGAGATGAATTGCTAACAAAAGTATGGGGTTACTCGCGAAACCTCGATATTGAGACACGTACCGTGGACATCCATATCGCGAAACTGCGGCGCAAGATCGAGGCCGACCCCAAAACACCCGAGAATCTGATCACCGTGCGCGGTGCAGGCTACCGGCTCGTGACGCAGTAATAGCTTCCGATGCTGCCGAAATCCCTGATCAAAGGCTTCGACCGCCACCGCTTGCGCAACCTGCTGCTGTTTTTCTTCGCTGCACTCGCCGTGCCGACGGCCGTCCTGATCTGGCAGGCATACAGCCAGCTCAAGTGGGAAGCGTTTCATCAATACCGTGGCGCTGCCGAAGAATTAACCCGCCGTATCGACGCGCGCCTCATCGACCTGATCGATCAGGCGGACGGGCGTTCTTACGCGGATTACACGTTTCTGGTTGTCACAGGAGATCCGAGTGCCAACTTCCTGCAGCGCTCGCCGCTGTCGGATTACCCGGTGACCGGCGATATGCCGGGCGTGCTCGGTTACTTCCAGGTGGACACGAACGGTGTTTTCAGCACGCCACTGTTGCCGCAAGCCGGTGCCGCGGCCGGCAAGCTCGGCATCGGCGCAGAAGAGTACGGCAAGCGACAAAATCTCGCGCAGGATATACAGGCCGTGCTCGCCGACAACCGCCTGGTTGAGCACCGACCGGAAACCGAGCCCCGTCCACGCCTGTTTTTCCCGGACGATGCCGCGCTCGGCGCCGACGCCGGTGAAATCCGCGCAAGCCTGGTCACACAAGAGGCGGAATTGTTTGCAGAGCTGTTGAGTGCCGACAACGAGAGTCTTGAAGAGCCTGTCGTCGGTGGCTTCGCGGACAGCGCGCCGGCCGACAAAGATGCGGCCGATGCGCTTCAGGCGACGCTGCCGGAACGAGGTGTCGGGAGCAGGACAAAATACAGGCAGCAGGTGTTCGACGAACTGAATCGACCAAAGACACGTGTTTTCAGGTCTGTAGGCGGCGGCACGATGGCTCGCAACGATCCGGACGGGCTGGAAAAGCAGCGTCTCAATACGCTTGGAAAGGTCGCCGACTTGAAGCTGGACTACGCCTACCAGAAAAAGAGCGAAGACATCGAGCGTAAAGAAAATGACGAAATTCGCGACGGACTTACCGCGTCGCCTGCCCGCAGCAAGCGCAGGGAGCAGATTGCACTGCCTGAATCCGTATCGCCCGCAGACGAACGGGCCGTCGTCAACGGACCGATCGATCTTCGTATCAGCACGTTCGAGAGTGAGGTCGATCCGCTCGAATTCAGTCTGCTCAACAGCGGTCATTTCGTCCTGTTTCGCAAGGTCTGGCGTGACGGCAATCGATACATTCAGGGCATCCTGATCGACCAGGACGCCTTCATCGCAGGCGTCATCGATGCGGCTTACCGGGAAACGGCGGTCGCCGGGATGTCGAATCTGATCGTCGCCTTCAGGGACGATGTCATTCACTCGGTCAGTGGGCGGGCGACCGGCATCAGCTATCCGAGCAGCAGGGAAGAATTTGACGGTGCACTACTCTATCGCAATCGTTTGTCAGCGCCGCTTGACGGTCTGGAGCTCATATTCAGTATCACGCGCCTGCCGCCCGGGCCTGGCGCCCGTGTGTTGGGCTGGGTGACGCTGGTGCTGGCGATCGTTTTTGTTGGCGGATTCGTCACACTGTATCGACTGGGTCTGAGCCAGATTAACCTGGCGCGGCAACAACAGGATTTCGTGTCCGCCGTCAGCCATGAACTCAAGACGCCGCTCACCTCTATTCGTATGTACGGCGAGATGCTCAAGGAGGGCTGGGCCGACGAGGAGAAACGGCAGAGCTACTACGAGTTCATTCACGACGAGGCGGAGCGACTGACCCGACTGATCTCCAACGTCCTGCAACTCGCGAAGATCACGAGAAACGAGCCGCAGTTCGACATCAAAGCGGTCAACGTTGGCGAGTTGATGAGTAATATCGATTCGAAAATCTCAAGCCAGGTAAAGCGCGCTGGTTATGAGCTAAGGATCGAAAGAGACGAACAGGCGGACCAGGCGACGATCAACGTCGATGAAGACTGCTTCGCGCAAATCGTCATCAACCTCGTTGATAACGCGATCAAGTTTTCTAAAAAAGCGGACGAGAAGGTGATTGCATTGTCCAGCAACTTGATCGGCAATGGCGAAATCAGGTTTGCTGTCAGGGATTATGGTCCTGGTGTGCCTAAGGAGCAGATGAAAAAAATCTTCAAGCTCTTTTACCGCTCGGAAAGCGAGCTGACGCGCGAGACCGTCGGCACCGGCATCGGCCTGGCCATCGTCCACCAGCTCACCGTTGCCATGGGCGGCACAGTCGACGTGGTCAACCTGAAACGGGGCGCGGAGTTTCGAGTGACATTTGTGGCGAGCTGACGGCACTATGATTACCTGAATCCGACGGACTCCCGGCGTTGCCACCGGTCATCAACGCCATTCGTTATGAAAAGGAGCGACAACTTCTGGTACTCGACGGCAGCCACCTGGTCGTACGAGACCAGTGCCATCACATCTACGCCGTACAAGCGGGCAACTTGCTGCATCCCGTCGAAGCCCGTGCTGGAGCGCAGGTACGTATCAGGAATCACTTCAATGTGGTCAATGTACTCGCGTTCAATGAAGGCCGCCTTGACGTCATTCAGAAGCTCTGTTTTCGTTGCTTCGGAAATTGCCGTGGTCGACACATGCCGGCTGGGCACGAATGCAATGCCTACGCGCAGTGGAAGGTTCAGATGCGGAATGGATACGGGTGCTTCGGGCGGTGCTTCGCCTTTAGGGTACAGATAGTCAACCAGGCTGCTCGAGACACCTTCTCGCATACGCTGAGACTCTCCAAGTTGCCAGAATGACGTGCAACCTGACAGGCAAACCACAACCGACAAGACTACGAATCGATACATGGTCGATTTCATCGAAGTACTCCTCGCTAGATCGCTGTACACGAATGTGCCTCTTACCAATCGGCTCACTTCCCGCTCCCGGACTGGAAAGAGAGTGAGAACAGCATCGGCATGAGGCGGTGACAAGAACCGATGATTTCGCGATGTTTGCGTGAGGATTTGCTGGTCGCCGCAGAGATAACCAGCGATGAATATGCGGGCGGCAAAGTGGAGGAGTGGGGTCGCACTGAGCCGGAGGTCGAATCGGGGTTTATCGGAGTTATGTGGCTCGACCCCAATTCCAGTCTTCAATCGTTACGTCATCGGTATGGCCGGCGTGGACGGGTCATCGCCAAGGTCATAGGACGTTGGACCCGATACCGATCCGTCAACCAGCGACTATACTTAGGTCACCAGCAACACCGATTCAGCCAGACTTGTCTGAAGAGGGGACGGAAATATCACGAGTCCTTGCTTGCTCCGAGAAGCCACGGCAGACTCCCCGCAGGACATTCAGGCAGCCAGGCTGCGGCACAGCACAAGGAGACAAAAAATAATGAACGGGCCTAACGTGAAACGCAAGATCGTATGCGTGCTCTATGACGACCCTGCAGAAGGTTATCCGCCGAAATATGCGCGCGATGGAATTCCAACGCTAACCGGGTATCCAGATGGACAGTCGATGCCTTCGCCGAGTGCTATCGATTTTTCCCCTGGCGACCTCCTCGGTTGTGTCTCAGGGGAGCTTGGATTACGAAGCTTTCTGGAAGATCGTGGTCACACGTTCGTCGTGATGTCCGACAAGGACGGCACAGATTCGGTGTTCGAGAAGGAACTAGTTGATGCTGACGTAGTGATTTCTCAGCCATTCTGGCCCGCGTACCTGACGGCCGAACGGATTGCGAAGGCGACCAACCTCAAGATGGCAATCACGGCCGGGATCGGCTCGGACCATGTTGATCTGCAGGCAGCGATCGACAACAACATGACGGTATGCGAAGTCACCTTTTGCAACAGCATCAGCGTTTCGGAGCACACCGTCATGATGATCCTGGCGCTGGTGCGCGACTACATCCCGCAGTACGGCTGGGTAATCAAGGGTGGCTGGAACATCGCGGACGCAGTTACCAGGTCCTACGATGTCGAAGGCATGAGTATCGGTATCCTCGCCTCCGGGCGAATTGGTTTGGCAGTGCTCAAGCGCATGAAGCCATTTGATGTGGCACTTCACTACACCGATCGACACAGACTATCGGCAGAGGTCGAAAAAGAGCTCGGGCTTACCTTCCACAAGGATGTGGAATCGTTGGTGCAGGTCAGCGACGTGTTGAGCATTCATTGCCCGCTTCATCCGGAGACAGAACATCTTTTCGATGAGAAATTGATCGGCAAGATGAAGCGTGGTTCCTATATCGTCAATACGGCCCGGGGAAAAATCTGTGATCGGGATGCCATTGCAAGTGCGCTGCAGAGCGGCCACCTGGCGGGCTATGCTGGCGATGTATGGTTCCCGCAGCCGCCGCCCAAGGACCATCCGTGGCGCAGCATGCCCCACCACGCGATGACACCGCACACGTCCGGAACGTCGCTTTCGGCTCAGGCCCGATACGCCGCAGGTGTCAGGGAGATTCTGGAGTGCTGGTTCGATGGCAAACCGATAAGGGATGAATATTTGATCGTTCAAGGCGGAAAACTGGCCGGCGCGGGCGCACATTCATACAGCGAAGGAGACGCCACTGGCGGATCGGATGAGGCCGCCCAGTTCAAGACCGGGGATTAAAGACAGAACGACGAGGACAAAGACCTGCGGTGACAGCTTAAGTTACGGCTGCTCCCTATCGCTGCTTGACACGTCAGGTGCTGGTTGTTCCGGTGCGGCCGGCGCCAGCGACTCCCGGTGCCGCTGCATTGGATCCTCATGAAGGCAATGCTCCTCACGCGAATTGCGTCATTGCAGGACAATCCTGAACCGCTGACGCTTAAGGATATTCCCGTTCCGGAACCGGCGCACGATGAGATTCTGATCCGGGTCAGTGCCTGTGGTGTTTGCCACACCGAATTGGACGAGATCGAAGGCCGAACGCCACCGCCGGTATTGCCCGTGGTCCCGGGCCATGAAGTCATAGGGCGGGTTGCTGAGACAGGCGATCGTGTTACGCGACACGATATCGGCGATCGTGTCGGCGTGGGATGGATTTTCAAATCAACCGGCGACGACAATGAAAACATCAGCGACGAATTCGTTGCCACGGGTCGTGATGCCAACGGCGGCTATGCCGAGTACATGACCGTACACGAGCGCTACGCGTATCGTATTCCCGATTGCTTCAGCGACTACGAGGCCGCTCCGCTGTTATGTGCAGGCAGTGTCGGCTATCGCGCACTCAAACTCACGAACATACGGAACGGTGACATTCTGGGCCTGACAGGCTTCGGCGGGTCTGGCCATCTGGTATTGCAGCTGGCCCGGTATCTGTACCCTGAAACCCCTGTTTACGTTTTTGCTCGCAGCCCTGAGGAGCGCAAATTTGCAATCGAATTAGGCGCGACCTGGACTGGTGACACGGGTGACAAGCCACCGGAGCATCCGCACGCCATCATCGATACGACACCGGCGTGGCGTCCGGTACTTGCTGCCCTGAAATGCCTGCGCCCCGGTGGGCGACTCGTCATCAATGCGATTCGTAAAGAAGATGGGGATAAATCTATGATGGCCGATATCGACTATGCGGAGCACCTCTGGCAGGAGAAAGAACTGAAAACCGTCGCCAACGTCACGAGCCATGACATCAAAGCTTTCCTTGAGGTCACTGCTGCGGCGGGCATCCGACCCGAGGTGCAGGTCTACCGGCTCGACGAAGCCAACAAAGCGTTGCATGAGCTGCGTGCCGGTCACGTACGCGGCGCCAAGGTGCTCGCGATTGGGGGCGGTGACTGACGGACTGACTGTTGATCACTGGGTTCACTCACCCGAGTTGGCCCAGCGTAATTGTGCAAGCGCAACGAAGAAAGCAAACGTTGCAAATGAGAAAGGCATATGGCATCGATTTATTGGCAATACCATGGTTCCAATAGAGTTTTTGCGCCCTACAACCACCCCATAAAGTCGGCCTGACTCACACAAAAGAGTCTCCGGAATACCCGGGGCGGTTCTATACCCCGCCGAGCTTGCCCTGTGACAGATCATTGTTTCTCAAATTCTGAAGCCGTTTGAGTCTCGGCTAGGTAGAATCCGGGACCAAGGACTACGCTGGAGCAGACATGTCATTCTGGGAGGAAGTTAAGCGACGCAAGGTAGTCCGCGTAGCAGTGGTCTACTCAATCGTCGCCTGGCTACTTGTCGAAATAGCGGTGACAGT
>JADFGH010000136.1 GCA_022567775.1 Pseudomonadota bacterium
CAGGCGGAAGATCATCGCCAACAGGTCTTCCCGGGCGACCCCGGTATAGGAGGTGTATGGAAACGCCGGGTAATAGTGCTCTCCTTGCGGGCTGACACCCTCCCACAATGCAGCGACGAATTCATCGTCGGACCAGTTGCCGATTCCGGTTTCCCTGTGCGGCGTAATATTCGGTGAAAAGAAGGTGCCAAACGGCGATTCCAGCGCGCGGCCGCCCGCGAGCGGCAGCGCATCGTCACTATCTTCGGTGTGACAGGATATGCATCCGCCTGCATACAGAAGGTATTTGCCACGCTCGAGGAGATCGTCCTCCGCCAATGCATCAACGGCCGCCAGGCACATGGCGGCCGTTAATACTGCAGCGAGTTTGCTCTCAATCGTGCGCAACGCGGAACCGGTCATGACAGCCGCGGCAGGCCATGCCGAGGTTTCTGAACGCCCCGCCAATCACCTCCGCATCGCCGTTTTCAGCAGCTTCGACAAACTCCAGCGATGCATCCTGTACTTTCACGATGGCAGCAGCAAATTCTTCCGGCTCCTCCCAGATAAGTGGCAACGCCTCCGATTCGCCGACATTGGAGCCTTCAGGGAATATATTGCCGAGCTCCATTGCGCTATTGGCAAGTCCCTGCGCGTGATTCACAAGTTGCCCCCGGTCTTCGACCAGTCCACGCACGGTCATTGACGAAGCGCCAATATGTCCGCGCAACGTGGTCATTATGGCGACGCGGTAATCGGCGGCATCCTCCGGCGTGGTGTCGGCTGCCGCGTGCATCGAACATCCCATGGTCACGGCGACAGCCGTCGAAATACTGATCAACTTGCGAACCATCTTTTTTCTCCATTCAGGTGTTAGTCTGCACGCGAAGCATAGCAGGGACTACGGTTAATACTCACCCCGTACGGTATTCCCCTGATCGCCTATTTGTTCCGGCCATGCTATGCATAGATCTCTCACAATGAAACCTTTGCGAAGGGTGACAAAAATGAAGCAGCTTGCAACGATCACCGGCTTATCGCTTGCACTGGCCGCATTAAGCGGCTGCGAGGCTGACCGCATATCCGAGAAGGACTTCAGCCTGCCTGAGGGCAATGCAATGGATGGACAAGAGGCATTCGTTTACCTGCACTGTTACGAATGTCATACGATCGACGGCGTCGAGCTGCCACCCGTGCTCTCCGACGAACCGCCCTACGTCGAACTCGGTGGGCAGGTTACGCAGGTCAAGACCTACGGACAGCTGGTTACATCGATTATCAATCCGTCACACAAACTGGCCCCCGGCTATCCGCTCGAGACAATTTCGGAAGACGGTCAGTCAAAGATGCCGCTGTACAATGGCTATATGACGGTACAGGAACTAATAGACATCGTTTCGTTCCTGCAGCCGCATTACCAGGTCATCGTGCCGCAGTACCATTACCGCGTGTACCCTTAAAGACTTGTCGCGATCTAATCCGCGGACTGCTGCCGGTCAGGCGCATCGCACATTTTTTTGTGGGACAGTAGTAGGACAGATCACGATTTTATTGAGTAAACTGTCCCCTTAATTCGAATAACAAGAACTAATCAATGACCGATCCGAGCTGGTATTCCATACTGCCGCCGATCATCGCGATCATTCTCGCCATCTGGACCAAGCAGGTCATCCTGTCCCTGTTTGCCGGTATCTGGATGGGGTTCACGTTGATTAATGGTTTCAACCCGCTGACCGGCTTTACGGCCGGGGTGGATGGACTCATCAGCGTGTTCGGTGAAGCCGGTGATACACGGGTAATCATTTTCACGATCCTGATCGGTTCACTCATTGCGACGATCGAGCATTCGGGTGGCGTCCGGGGTTTTGTTCATTTTCTCGAGACGCGGCGCTGGGTGCACAACGGGGTGCGGGCACAAGTGCTCGCCTGGGCCACCGGACTTGTAATCTTCGTCGAATCCAATATCACGTTACTGGTTGCCGGATCCGTCGCCCGGCCGCTGTTTGACCGTTACAAGGTTTCTCGCGAGAAACTTGCCTACCTCATTGATGCTACGTCGGCCCCGGTGTGCGTCATGATTCCCCTGAACGCATGGGGTGCGGTGATCATCGGTCTTGTCGCATCCTCTGGCGTCGATAACGCGCTGGAGGTCTTTATTGCGTCGATTGCCTACAACTTCTATGCAATCACTGCGATCATTCTGGCGGCCGTGGTTATCTGGAAGAACCTCAACATCGGACCGATGAAAAAAGCCGAGGAGCGCACGCAAAACGGACACGTCCTTTGGCCCGGCTCGATGCCAATGGTCGATATCTCCGCCGAACAGGTTCCGGAAGATGATGACGGCGACGTGCCCTCCGCCGCATTCATGGTACTGCCGATTCTGACGATGGTCTTCATGATGCCGATCGGCCTGTACATCACCGGCGATGGAAACCTGATCGCGGGTTCGGGTTCTGTCTCGGTGTTGTGGGCGGTTATTGCGGCGATCGTCGTGCTGTGGGTCATGCTCCTCGGTCTTGGCGCCAGTTCTATCAATGACCTGATGCGCGTATTTATGAAAGGCGCGGAAGCGCTGCTACCGATCGCAACCATATTGCTGTTCGCGCTGGCACTGGGAGATGTCGCACAGGCGCTCGGCACCGGTACCTATGTTGCAGGCGTTGTCGGCGATACGGTTCCGGGGCCGTTGCTCGCACCGTTGATCTTTCTTGTATCGGCGTTCATCGCGTTCTCCGTAGGATCAAGCTGGGGCACCTTCGCCATCATGATTCCTATTGCCATTCCAATAGCGACAACGCTGGGCTTTTCGGTGCCGCTGTTTCTCGGTGCCGCGATATCGGGCGCTATTTTCGGCGATCACGCATCGCCGATCAGTGACACGACCGTCGTTGCATCGATGGCGTCGGCAACCGATCACATCGATCATGTCAGGACACAATTACCGTATGCATTACTTGCCGGGGCCATCGCCACGACCCTGTTCCTGATCGCGGGACTGGTTTAGAAATAACCGCTGAAGCAGTAGGCGACCGGACCGGTCATGATGGCAGTGCCATCACTTGTAATTTCGATACCAACGGCGCCTGCCGGCAATTCTATGGTCATTGTTTTGCTGTCGGTAAGGCCTCGCGCCAGCGCCGCGTAGGCTGCTACGCACGCACCACTGCCGCACGCGGTCGTCAGGCCGGCACCACGCTCATACACACTCAGCCGCATTGCATCGCCGGACAGCATTTGCGCCACACCGACATTGACCTGATTCGGAAACAGCGGATGCTCCTGGATTTGCGGGGCGATTGTCTCGATGTCAACTGCGTCGAGATCATCGACGAAAAAAACGACGTGTGGATTGCCGATCGCGAGTGCAACAGCGTCGCTCAGTGGCCCGAAGGAAAGATCCAGATGGCAGGTGTCGCGCTCTTCGGCAAGCGGAATGTCACGCCATTCCATGGTTACCCGCCCCATGGCGCAACTGACCTCCATGGGTCCCGCCCGCTTGCATGCCAGCGAACCGGCCAGTGTTTCTATTACGACGGCGTCGCGCCCGAGCTCCTCGAGCAGCAACCAGGCGACGCAGCGGGTCGCATTGCCGCAGGCTTCGACCTCGCGGGCATCGACATTGAGAATTCGCATGAATGCATCAGCGGCCGGGTTTCTTGCCGGCTCGATGATGATCAGCTGATCGCTGCCAACGCCGGTCTGCGGATCGCAGATTCGAACGATTTCCTGCTCGCCGGGGCGATACGGCTCCTCGCGGGCATCCGTAATCACGAAGTGATTCCGGAGGCCATGCATTTTGACGAAGAAACGTCCCGGGGGGCGCTTGCCAAAGGCTGGTGATTCAGACATGCCGTAATTCAGAGGAGCCATCTTGGGGCGAGTAGGTGATTATACAAACAGGCCTTTGCGAAAGTGCAATCCAACCGTTACATTTGACGGCTATATGAAGGAGTGCGCAGCCATGACCGCAACACTTTTCCGCGACGATTCATACCTCAGGGATTGTCAGGCGACGGTTGTCGAAGCCGGCCCCGGGGGCATAGTCCTCGATCAGACGGTTTTTTATCCTATGGGCGGCGGCCAGCCGGGTGACACCGGAACGATCACCTGGGAGGGCGGCAGCGTAGAGGTCACCGACACTCGCTACGGAGATGCCGGCGCCATTCGCCACCTGACAGACACTGACGCCACACTGCCCGCCGCGGGAACATCGGTTACCGCCAGTCTCGACTGGGACCGGCGATACCTGCACATGCGCATGCATACCGCATTGCACTTGCTGGGCTCGGTGCTGCAGTACGGCGTTACCGGCGGCAATATTTCGGCCGCCAAAAGCAGGCTTGATTTCGATATGGAAGACACGCTCGACAAGGATGAAGTCACGGCGGGAATCCAGGCACTGGTTGCCGCCAACCATCCGCTCAGTAGCCGCTGGATCACGGATGAAGAACTCGACGCACAACCTGAGCTGGTGCGAACGATGTCAGTGCAACCGCCAAAGGGGGCCGGCAAAGTCCGGCTGGTGGAAATCGAAGGCGTCGATTTACAACCCTGTGGTGGCACCCATCTGAAATCGACGGGGGAAGTCGGGCAGGTTCGCGTCGGCAAAGTAGAGAAGAAAGGCCGGCACAACCGGCGCGTGTCGATCGTTCTGGATCAATAAAAAAAGCCCGGCGCGATGCACCGGGCTTTTTTTTCGTGCTCAGTGAACCTCAGTCGGCGTCGTCAGCAGCAGCCAGGTAGCGGTGTGCCTCCTCGAGTACCGGGAAATCCCGGTCTTTCCAGGCCTCCGCAAGTTTCTGATACTGTTTCCTGGCAGCGTCTTCATCGCCCAATGCCGCATAGGAACGTGCAAGACCGAGCAAGGACAGCGGCCGGTTCGGCGTACGCTGCAGTGACCTGCTGAATTGTGCCGCGGCTTCATCGGCCTTGTTGGCTCCGAGCAATGCTTCGCCGTAAAGCTCGTGTATTGGCTTGAGCGGATTCGGCGCGCCGTTCGGTGGACGCATCGATTCCGCGATCTCGACGCCTTCGGCCAGCATTGCGAGGCCTTTGTCTGCATCACCTTCTGTCATGGCTATTAAACCGGCAACTGACCTGACCATGATCTCCAGCGGTTCGGCGTTTTGCGCATAATAGGAACGGTCATTGTTATTGAGTTCTGCCGCCTTCGCTGCCAGCCGTTCTGCCGCTTTTTGCGCCGTAGCCAGATCGCCAAGATGCACCGCACTGATGCCGGTGGCCAGCAGCTCGGTATCATGTGACCCCTCGGTAATCGGTGTTATCTCCCATTGCTGCGTCTCGAGAATCATGCGTGCCTTGACGCGCGGCAATGCTTCAACAATTCGTACCTGGTCGGCATTTCTCTCGACAATCCCTTCCATGCGCCTGATCCACAGCGCGGCCTTGTCGTAGTCGCCGAGTTGCAGGTCACCATACTGGCCCCAGTCGAGCGCATGCGTCATATCGCCTGCTTTGTCACCGGGCACCCAAAGGGCAACCGCTGCCGCATAGGCAGACTGGTTCGAGTCAGATACCTGTTGCCACATGCCGTGCTGAATGAAGATATGCGTCGGCATATGCAGTGCGTGAGGAACCGCGGCGGCGATGTCAGCGAATACCCAGGCTGCAGGCAACGCGAGCGGTGCATGCACAGGATCGTCGAATGCGTGAATGGTGTAGTGAACAGCGCCCGGATGTTTCGGGTTACGGCTGGTTATGCCCAAAGCGATCGCACCGGCCAGCACGTTCTGGCGGTGTCCCTCGCCCGCCGGATTCCGCGCCTCCCAGGACGCCGTGTCCTCAGCGGGCAAGACGGATCTTCGGGTAGCGCTTCACCGCCAGATCGAACGCCGATGGCCGCTCCGCGGCGGCGCCCGCCGGGGCATCCTTGCGTTTATAGGAAATAAATTCACGGCTGCCCGGCTTCCCTGTCTCTCCTTTTCCTCCGAGGCTAGCAATATAGGCGGCGATGGCGTGTATTTGTTTCCCCTCATCGCCTCCGAGGATGTCATCCGGCCCGGATTCGTTATCCTCGAAGAAGGTCGGCATCTTCGTTCCCTTCATTATTTTTTGCGGGTCTCGCATCCACCGGACTATCAAATCGGATTGGAGCCGCCGGGCCGATTCCATGAGGTCGGGCGCCCATGTCTCAGGGGGACCCGCGGGTTTTTTCCCACTCTGCATATGGCAACTCCAGCAGTCAAAATATTCCTTGGACATCAGTTTTTTTCCCGCCGCAATGTAGACCGTTCGCTCATTGAGGGGGATGGGCCCAATATGAATGGGGGGAAGCGAGGGATCGCGCATTCCTCCGCATTTCGGAGGCCTGCATGTTTTGATTGTGAACAACGGTAGGGGAAATAAGCGGTTGCGTTCACCGAGCCAGCCGCGGACTGTGGTGACGACTTAGGAGAAAGAGGCCGAT
>JADFGH010000137.1 GCA_022567775.1 Pseudomonadota bacterium
GCCCGCTGGGGCGGGCTCCTACGGGTTTTGCTGTAGGAGCCCGACCCAGCGGGCGATCATCCGTCAATTAGCCGCGAATTTTTTCCCATTCTTCTTCTGTCGCAACCATTGTGAGGACATCATAGGTTGCGACGATTTCATCATCCTGATTGGTGACTTCCGTATCCCAGCGGACTTCTCCGTATCCCGATCCCTCGCGCAGCGATTTTTGTTTGCAGGTCAGACGTACTTTCAGGGTATCGCCAAAGTTAAGCGGTTGTGCAAATCGCAAATCATCCAGTCCGTAATTTGCCAGTACAGGGCCGAAGTCGGGATCGACGAACAAACCTGCGGCGAATGACACGATCAGGTAACCATGGGCGACCCGGCCATCGAAGAAAGGATTCTTCTTCGCAGATTCTTCATCCATATGTGCGTAGAAATTGTCCCCGGTAAATTCCGCGAAGTGATCGATGTCATCCAGCGTAACCTTTCGGGACTCCGTGTGCAGCGTATCGCCTACGTTGAGTTTTTCGAACGTTTTCCTGAACGGATGCAGGTCGGATTCCGTTTCCGACCCGCCACGAATCCAGCGATTGCCGATTGCGGCAAGCGTGTCGGGTGAACCCTGGATCGCCGTTCTCTGCATGTAGTGCAGTACACCGCGAATGCCGCCCAGTTCCTCGCCACCGCCGGCGCGACCCGGGCCGCCGTGCACGAGCTGCGGCAACGGAGCCCCGTGACCGGTCGATTCGGCGGCGCAGTGGCGATTGATGACCAGCATACGGCCATGCCAGGCGGCGGTGCCGAGTACGAGTTGGCGCGCAACGTCATTGTCATTGGTAATAATGGAGCCGACCAGGCTGCCCTCGCCGAGGCGCGCCAGCTCGATCGCTTCATCCAGGTTGTCGTAAGGGAGGACAGTGCTCACAGGTCCAAATGCCTCGACCGCATGCACGGCAGTCGCGGACAACGGACGCTCGCAATGCAGCAGGGTGGGCATGAAGAACGCGCCCTTTTCGACGTCGGCGTCGACCACGTCAAAATCACTTCGATTCCCATACACGACTTCTGCTTCGCCAGAAAGCTCTGCAACGCGTGCACGGACCTCTTCGCGCTGACTTAAAGAAGCGAGTGCACCCATGTCGACCTCCTTGCTGGCCGGGTTGCCAATGCGAATCTCGCCAAGCGCCCTCGATAGTGCTTTGACCAGGTCGCCCGCCAGTTCCGATGGTGCAATGATCCTGCGGATGGCCGTGCACTTCTGACCGACCTTGCTGGTCATCTCCCGGACTACTTCCCTGATGAACAATTCGAACTCCGGCGTATCGGGCGTTGCATCGGGGCCAAGAATCGAGGCATTCAGAGAATCTGTTTCCGCCGTGAAACGCACTGATTCGGATACCACGCGCGCATGCTGTTGCAGCATTTCGGCGGTCGATTTCGACCCGGTGAATGCCACGGTGTCCTGGCAATCCAGATGATCGAAAAGGTCGCCAACGCCGCCGCAGATCAACTGTATCGATCCTTGCGGCAGAATTTCCGATTCGATCATGCGCCGAAAGACCAGTTCGGTCAGGTAGGCGGTGCTCGATGCCGGTTTGATGATTGCAGGGACGCCGGCAAGGATCGTTGGAGCCAGTTTTTCGAGCATTCCCCAGCAGGGAAAATTGAAGGCATTGATGTGAACGGCCGCACCGAGCCGCGGCGTGAAAATATGCTGGCCGACGAAGGTGCCGTTCTTTGACAGCATCTCGGGAGCGCCATCGAGGTACACCTTGTCGTTCGGCATCTCCCGCCGGCCTTTGCCTGAGTATGCGAATAGCGTTGCAATGCCACCATCGATGTCGATCCAGGTGTCGCCTCGCGTCGCCCCTGTTTTTGTGGATAGCTCGTAAAATTCCTTTTTGTGCTCCAGCAGCTGTTTGGCGAGCGCTTTGAGCATGATTGCGCGTTCGTGAAAGGTGTATTGGCGAAGATTGCTGCCGCCGGTACGCCGCGCGTAATGCAGCATCGCAGCGAAATCGAGACCTGAGCTCGTAATGCTGGCGATCGTATCGCCGTCAACTGCACTCGTCAGCAACTTGCCGTCGCCGGCGCCAGTGAACCAGTTGTTTTCTGCAAAATTCTGAAGTTTCATGATTCGATTCCCGGTCCGGCCGCGATAGTGGCCGCATACAAGGATACACAAGAAAAAGAATCTTGTAATATTTGGTGTCACAATGCACCGTTCACCACGTTTTTACTTCAGGTAGCCCGCAAAAGAAAATGACCATTGAAAATTCAGCCAGGGTATTACTGGACGAGTTTCGTTCGCGACCTACCATGCGGGCTGGTTCACTGATCATTACCGTGTTCGGCGATGCAGTTCTGCCGCGTGGTGGCACCGTATGGATCGGCAGTCTCATCCGGGTACTGGGCGATTTCGGCGTGAGCGAGCGCCTGGTCAGGACTTCAGTTTTTCGGCTGACCCGGGACAACTGGCTGGACGTGAACCAGGTCGGCCGGCGCAGTTACTACAGCCTGACTCAGGACGGTGTGCGCAGGTTTGAACAGGCGACACAGAGAATTTATGGCGAGCCGAGGCAGAGCTGGTCGGGAGACTGGTGTCTGGTGCTGCTCGCGGATCTTGATGCCGGGCAGAAAGAAACGGTGCGCAGGGAACTGGGTTGGCTCGGCTTTGGTGCGATATCGACCAATGTGCTGGCGCATCCTTCGCCAGCGATGTCGGACCTGGAACGGACGCTCAAGCAGATTGGCATCGAGCGCGACCTGGTCGTCATGCGGGGCAGGACACTGGGGAAAAATCAGGACGACGCGATGCGCGCTTTGGTACACAAGAGCTGGAATCTCGATGAAATCGATCGACGCTACGGAGATTTCATCACACAGTTCCGCCCGGTGTTCAGGGCGGTTGAAAAATTCCGCAAAGCTGATGGCCGGACAGCGTTCCAGATACGGACGCTGATGATCCAGGAATACCGCAGGATTCTCTTGCGTGATCCATTGCTGCCAGCCGAGATGCTGCCTGCCGGTTGGCACGGTACGGCAGCCTATCAACTCTGCCGCAACCTGTACCGGCTGATTTTTTCGCAGGCGGACGACTTCATGACCCGCGAATTTGAAACCGCCGATGGCCCGTTACCGCCCCCGGCGCCGGAGTTTTTCAAGCGTTTTGGCGGCCTGAACTGATGGCTACCCACATACCGCGAGGATAGGAATGGACGATTTTGCGATTGCGAAGCAATGCAGGGACACGATGTACGACGGCGATGCTGCCCTGCAGTTGCTCGACATCAGTGTCGAGGTCACTGCGACAGGCTGTGCCGAGGCACGCTTCGAGGTGCGTCGCGACATGATAAACGGTCACGGCGTTTGCCATGGCGGTTGTTTGTTTATGCTTGCAGATACCGCATTTGCCTATGCCTGTAACTCCTATAACAAAGTCACGCTTGCGGCAGGGGCGTCAATCGAATTCCTGCGCGCGGCGAAGCTTGGTGATCAGATTATCGCGATCGCGACCGAGCGGCACCGGGGTCGCAGAAGCGGATTTTATGATGTCGTGGTGAGCAACCAGGATGGTGAGGAGATCGCCCTGTTCCGCGGCCGGTCGCACAGCACCCAGGACCCTTTATTCACATAGTTATGATACAGAAATAATTGAAAAAGCATAAATAATGTGACATATTATGCGGCTATGACTCTTTTCGAGGTGTGACGTGTATACGCAGGGACTGGACCAGCAGGGCAAGGAGCCGCAAGGGCTGCAACCACGCGAGTCTGCCGAGCGCCTCACCGCATTCCAGGCGCGCATCGATGCCGAGGAGAAAATCGAAGCCAAGGACTGGATGCCCGAAGCGTACCGGCGAACCCTGGTGCGGCAGATTTCGCAGCACGCACATTCCGAAATAATTGGTATGCAGCCGGAGGGGAACTGGCTAACACGGGCCCCGACCTTGCGCCGCAAGTGCATTTTGCTGGCCAAGGTGCAGGATGAGGCTGGTCACGGTTTATACCTTTACAGCGCCGCTGAAACGCTGGGCACGTCGCGCGATCAGATGGTTGCAGATCTCCTGAGCGGCAAGGCGAAATACTCGAGTATTTTCAATTACCCGACGCTGACCTGGGCGGACATCGGCACCATCGGCTGGCTCGTAGATGGTGCCGCCATCATGAATCAGATTCCGCTTTGCCGATGCTCGTATGGCCCTTATGCGAGAGCGATGGTTCGCATATGCAAAGAGGAAAGTTTTCATCAGCGTCAGGGGTTCGACATCATGCTGGCCTTAAGCCGCGGCTCGGCCGCGCAGAAGGCCATGGCGCAGGACGCCCTGAATCGCTGGTGGTGGCCATCGATCATGATGTTCGGTCCGAGTGATAAAGATTCAAAACACTCTGCTCAATCGATGGCATGGAAGATCAAACGTTTTTCAAATGACGAGTTGCGCCAGAAATTTATCGACGTGACGGTGCCGCAGGCAGACTTCCTCGGACTCAAAGTGCCCGACGATGAGCTCGAGTTCGACCAGGAGACTGCGCATTACAGATTCGGCGAGATCGACTGGCAGGAATTCTATGACGTGCTCGCCGGCAACGGACCCTGCAACCGCGAGCGCATGCAAGTACGCCGCAATGCGCACCAGGGCGGCGCCTGGGTCCGCGAAGCGGCACAGGCATACGCCGAAAAACATGCCGCGCAAGCAGCTTAATTCGGAAAACTGCGGCGAGGCATCGTAGGAGCCCGCCTGTAGGAGCTCGCCTGTAGGAGCTCGCCTGTAGGAGCCCGCCTGTAGGAGCCCGCCCCAGCGGGCGAATGAATTGATAGGAAGAACACAATGACTGACAAAAACTGGCCACTGTACGAAGTTTTCATCCGCGCAAAATCGGGCCTGAGCCATCGCCATGCGGGCAGTGTGCACGCTGCAGATGACGAAATGGCGCTCAATCATGCACGTGACGTCTACACGCGACGCAATGAAGGCGTCAGTATCTGGGTCGTGAAATCCAGCGAAATTATTGCGTCGGATCCGGCCGAGTCCGCCGCTTTGTTTGAACCGGCGAAGGACAAGATCTACCGGCATCCTACATTTTATGAAATTCCGGAGGGTGTCGAGAATCTTTGACCATGAACAACGAACAGGCACTCTTCAAGTATGTCGTAAGGCTTGGCGATAACGCGCTCGTTCTCGCGCAACGGCTGATCGAAATTGTCGCGGATGGACCGGAACTGGAAGAAGAACTGGCGAACGCCAATTTTTCACTGGATTATCTCGGGCAGGCTCGCATGTTCTATTCCTATGCAGGTGAAATTGAAGGCGAGGGCCGTAAGGAAGATGACTTTGCTTTCAGACGCCCGGACCGGGAGTTCGAAAATGTATTGCTCGTTGAGCAACCAAACGGTCATTTCGGCGATGTGATTGTTCGCTCAGTGCTGTTCGATGTCTTCTATCTGCTGCAGTTGGAAGCGTTGTCGGCATGCAGCGATGATCGTCTGGCGGAAATCTCACTGAAAACCGCAAAGGAAATTCGCTATCACCTTCGCTATGGGTCCCAGTGGCTTATCCGGCTCGGCGACGGAACCGAGGAAAGTCATGGGCGTGTCCAGGATTCACTGGACCAGCTGTGGAGGTTTACCGGCGAACTTTTTGACGGCGATGAAACCGATGAATTGGTACTCGCCGGGTTTGCGGGCCCGGATCTCGATAAACTGCAGGCCGCGTGGACCAGCGCGGTTGCCGCCATTGTCGAGGAAGCAACACTTGCGCTGCCTGAGGATCAGTGGATGGCGGGCGGCGGGCGAGACGGCCTGCATTCCGAAGATTTCGGCTACTTGATCGCCGACATGCAGCATTTGCAACGCGCCTATCCTGGATTGAACTGGTAGGCAATCATGACCGCACAGCGTGAAGCTGACAAAAAACATTCCGTTCAGCAGGTCTGGGAGTGGCTGGAAGCGGTACCGGATCCTGAAATACCGGTTCTGAGCGTCGTCGATCTCGGCATCGTGCGACGAGTTACAGCTTTGAGCGACGGCGTGGAAGTGGAGGTCGCACCGACCTATTCGGGATGTCCGGCAACGGAAGTCATTGAGAAAAGTATTGTAGACAGCCTGCTGGATCGAGGCGTCGGCAATGTCGTCCTGAAGCGCGTGCTGTCGCCGCCCTGGACCACGGCGTGGATCACGGATGGGGGGCGCGAAAAATTGCGGGCCTACGGCATCGCGCCGCCCGCAGATGATGTGAGCAAGCGCGCAATGCTGGGCAGCATGAAGCCCATTGCCTGCCCCCGATGCGGCGCGACGACGACTTCACTTGTGAGTGAATTCGGTTCGACGCCATGTAAGGCGTCGTACAAGTGTGACGACTGCCTTGAACCCTTTGAATATTTCAAGTGCATCTGATCGCTTATGAG
>JADFGH010000138.1 GCA_022567775.1 Pseudomonadota bacterium
GGAGACGACGGCAGTGCGCTTGAGCCGGTCCGCCTCATCCTTACGGATGCTCTGATATTTCTCAAGAGCAGCGTTGACATCATCACCGGTCTCCTGAAAATAACCGGCCAGGGAGATCGCGTCTTCCATCGCGAGTTTGGTTCCCGAGCCAATGCTGAAGTGTGCAGATCGGACGGCGTCGCCCAGCAGCACGATATTCCTGTAGTAGAGCCTCTCGTTCCTGACGACCGGAAATGTGCGCCACGCGGACCGGTTGATGATCAACGGATGGCCGTCGAGATCGTCTTTGAAGAGTTCCTCGCAATAAGCCTTCGTGTCTTCCTCCGTCGCCGTGTCCATCCCGGCCGAGGCCCAGGTCTCTGCACTGGTCTCGACAATCCAGGTAGTCATGCCCTCTTCGTAACGATAGGCGTGAACCCACCACCAGCCGTGCTCGTTTTTCGTGAAGATGAATGTGAAATCGTCCAGCGGTTTGGTCGTCGCAAGCCAGCAGAATTTGTTCGCCCGCCAGTCCATCGTCGTACGGAACTCATCCTTGTAGGCTTCGCGAAGAATCGACGTGATGCCGTCGCCGGCAACGACCAGGTCATGCTTGTCGATTTCGAGCTGTGCAATATCGGTAATGTCGGTGTTGAACCTGAGATTGACACCCAGTTCCTCGCAGCGGTCGTGAAACGTGTTCAGCAGTTTCAGCCGCGACATGCCGCAGAAGCCATGACCTTGCGAGTTGATGGTCTTGCCGTGGATCTTGTTGTTGATGCCGCCCCAGTACGCGAATTGTTCGACGATACGTTTGTAGCTGGCCGCGTCCGCGTCCATGAAGCCCTGCAATGTTTCATCCGAAAACACCACGCCGAAGCCCCAGGTGGAGCCACGCTCGCCGCGCTCGATCACGGTAATGTCGTGCGCCGGATTCGCCTTCTTCATCAGGATGGAGAAGTAGAGCGATGCGGGACCGCCGCCAAGACAAACAATTTTCAGACCTTTCGCCACAAATTACCCTTATAAAGCGAGTGAGCCGAGACTGGCACCGCCACAAACAAAAATACACTGCCCGGTAACGAAACCGTTATCGGGCGACAATAAAAACATCACTGCCCGGGACACGTCATCGGGTTTGCCGAGGCGCCTGACGGGTATCGATTGTGCGATCTCGAGCGCTTTGTCGCTGTCCTCCGGCACCACTTCGGTGAACATATCCGTCACGATCGGACCAGGTGCCACTGCATTCACTGTTATCCCGTGCTGGCCGAGTTCCATGGCCCAGGTTCGTACCAGCCCGATCTGTGCCGCTTTGGTCGCCGAATATCCTGTCCGCGTTGCCAGCCCCAGCATTGCACGCGAACTGATGAGCACAATGCGGCCGAATTGCTTCGCTTTCATCGCCTCGAGCACGCCCTGTGTCAGCAGGATGCTCGTGTACAGGTGCAACCTGGTCACGTACTCGACATCTTCGATTTTTACGTCCTCGATCAGGTCGGGGCGGATGACGCCGGCGTTGTGTACCAGGCTTAAGATTTCGTATTTTTCTGCCAGCCCGGCGATCGCATTTTTCGTCGCCTCGACATCTGACAGGTCGACTTCAACGTCGGTGATCCGATCACTTTGCGATTCTGATTTCCGCCGGGAAAGATTCAATACGTGATAACCATCGTCCAGCAGGTGTTGGCAGATGCTGGCGCCGATTCCCGCGCTGCCGCCGGTGACCAGGGCCACAGGTATATTTGCGCTCATTTTGACGCCCTTTCAACCAGCGCCAGCACGCGCAACGGGCTGCCGGAGCCATTTTTGATTTTTAGCGGCGGACAAACCAGGATCGCGCCGGTTGGCGGAAGTTGATCGAGATTACGCAGGCATTGCAGGCCGTATTTGCCTGCGCCGTGGAATAAGTGGTGTGCCGGGTACGGCGGTGAAAAATGCGCCGCCTGGCCGGCGTCAGTGCCGACTGTCTCGGTGCCAAAGCCCAGGATGTCCCGCTCTTCGACCAGGAATTTGACGGCATCCGCGGATGGGCCAGGCGAATGGGCGCCGTCCTCACGCATGTTCAGATAGGCCGCGCTGGAACGACGCGACCAGTCGGAGCGCAGCAGCACCCAGTCGCCGGCGGGAATCTGACCATGTTGTTTTTCCCATGCCTGGATAAATTCCGGTGTCAGCAGGAAATCTTCGTTTTCCGCACATTCCTTCGAACAATCGATAACGCACACTGGCCGGACGAACGCAGTAGCCGGGATCGCATCGACAGACGCATTGGGCAGGTCCTTGCCGGATATCCAGTGTATGGGGGCATCGAAGTGCGTTCCGGTGTGTTCGCACATGGAAATATTCTGCCAGTACCAGCCCGGACCGCGCTCATCGTATCGCGACACGACTTCAGCACGAAACGGCGCGCACTGGCCGAATTCCGGCGGCAACACGATCACCGGAAAGTCGGAATCCAGAGTGTGCGTCAGATCCACGGTCTCGACCTCCCCGGACGACATCGCGGTGGCGAGTGCGGCCAGCGTATTGCATTTTTCTCCTTTCATACTGCCTGCCCTCCAGGTGCCTGCATCAGTTCCCGTTCCAGCACAAAGGGATCATCCCTGAAGCGGCGGACGATGTCTTCCGCAACCGGTCCCAGGGTCACGTTTTCGATGCCCTGCCGGAGCGCATGCACAATAGCGTCTGCCAGGCGTTTTGGCGTCACTTTGGGCGGCGGTAGCGGCTGCCGCCAACTGTCCTCCAGCGGTCCGAACAGCACGTTGACAACCTTGACGCCGCTGCCGGCGAATTCGCCGCGTAAACACTGGCTTAACGAGTAAGCGGCTGCCTGGCTTGCCGTCGTCGTGCCAAATACTGACCAGTTTGACAGCGCGTACACCGATAAGAGATTCACCCAGGCACAGGCGCTGTTGTCGCCATCCGCACCGCGGCCGCGCATGCCGGGTCCGAATGCCTGGATGAGACGCATCAGTCCGAAGTAGTTGGTCTCCATTTCGTCGCGTGCCGTCAGGATACCGTGGCGCTGCATCGCCGACCCGGGCCTGACGTGCTCCGCCGTATTAATAAGTATGTCGGTCTTGCCGCCGATCTCGGCTGCCAGCTCGTTCACGGAAATCGTGTCGGTAATATCGAGCGGCATTAGCTCGACGCCGGACACTGCGGCGAGTTCCGCGCTGCCATCGTATGGGCGCCATTCCCGGGCAATGCCGACAAATATCTTCGAGGCGCCCGCCTTTGCCAGCGCGTTGACGGTGCATTGACCGAGCTGCGTGCGACCGTCGGTGACGAGAACCCGCCGGTGCTTGGGATCACAGGTCAAGGTTCGTAGCTGTTTATCATCCGCCATATTGGCTGTCTCCTTTTCGGGCAGCGCCATCAATACGCCCTGCCCGGATTTATCGGTGCGGGCGATCATCCTCACCCGCTCGTACTCGCCCACGTCGCCGTGAATATGTGCCAGCACCATCGGTCCTGCGTCGAGCCTGACGGTGCCGATGCGCCAGGGCATTCGTTCGCGAAAATAGGTATTGACGCTGGTGCGCAACGTCGTCTCGGCAATCAGCTCGCCGCCATCCGGGATGTCCTGCCATTGCAGGTCCATCGACCAGCATTTCGGGCACAGCTCGCGCGCCGGATAGATGACGTGATCGCATTCGGCACAGGTCTGCAGCGCCAGCCGCCCTTCTGCCGCCGCCGTTGAAAACGCAATCGCCTTTCGGCTGCGCGCACTCGGCGGCGTCGTCGGCAATACCGTCCGCTTCTGCGGGTCCTTTTTCGGCGGTCGTTGGAGCAACTCAGTCATTGTTGCCCACTCTCAAGCAGTACTGCACCGGTACACAGTCCCCGATCGAAATTGATAATGCCAAAACCAGACACCGCGGCTATGCGCGCATCTTTGACGGCGTTGTCGCCTGCCTCGCCGGTCAATTGCCGGATTGCTTCCACCAGTCCCAGGAAACCGCCGGCTGCACCTGCCTGACCGACAGAAAGCTGGCCGCCCGACGTGTTGTGCGGAAATGTGCCATCGTAGGTTAGCGTGTTTGCCTGAATAAATTCGCTTGCAGCACCTTTCTCACAGAAGCCCAGGTCTTCCATCTGCATCACGCTGATGACGGGGTAGTCATCGTATGTCTGCAGCATATCGACCTGTTCCGGTTTGACGCCGGCCATGCTCCAGAATTCGTCTTTGTCCATTGCCCAGCCGCCACGAATCTGTACCGGGTCGTCCGGGAATGCGTTGTGGCGTTCAATCGTCGACAGGATATTTGCAAACGGCAGATTTTGTCCTTTGGCATCGCCTTCCCGCATGACCAGATAAGCCTCCGCGCCCGCGCAAGGCATCACGCAGTCGAACAGTACGATGGGATCGGCGATCAGCCGCGCGTCCATGTATTGCTCGAGCGTCAGCGGTGACTTCATCAATGCGTCAGGATACTTCAGCGCATTGGCGCGCTGAGCCACACAGATTTTTCCGAAGTCTTCGCGTTGCGTGCCATAGGTTTTCATGTGATGGCTTGTAATCAACGAGAAACTGCCGTTGGGTCCGCCCGAGCCGTAAGGATAAGAGGCGTCCTGCGAAAAACGGCTGAACGTTGTCAGCATTGCGCGAAATGAATCGACATGATTGGTGTCGCCGGCAATGCAAGCCACGATGTTTGCATCACCGGACTGCACTGCGCGTGCTGCGCGCCGCAGCGTGACTACGCCTGAAGCGCCACCGGTTGGCACATGATCGAGCCAGCGCGGTGTCAGACCGAAATGTTGTGTGATGCCGGCCGCGGTGTCCGGAAACAACGTAAATGATGAAACACACAGTCCGTCGATGTCGTCAACTGCCAAGCCGGATCGTTTTCCAAGATCGGCAAGCGCCTTCGCGAGCCACCAGTGCGCGGACTCCGGAGAGAAGCGTTCGTAGGGCACGCTGACGGGCACTGCAACGACAACGCCTTCGTATCCTGCCCGTTTGCTATTCCCCTGGCCCACTTATCTGGCTTTTCTTTTCTTGAGCTTCCTGAGATCTATACAGTCGTGGTTCGCAAGCCGCTCTGCCGCCATTTTCTTCACTTCTCCGCGGCTCACTTTCTGTGACGCCGTCAGTGGCAGTGTGTCGACGAACGCGATGTATCCCGGTGTCTTGAAGTATGTCAGATGCTCCACACAATGCTGGAAAATTTCCGCGGCCTCGGGAGCCGCGCTATTCGGAATCACGAAAGCAAAGACTTCATCGCCGCGTATATCGTCCGGAACCGCGCACACGGCACAATTGTTGACATGCGGACTCTGCAGCAATGCCGCCTCGACTTCAACGGCTGCAATGTTCTCGCCGCTGCGGCGGATGACGTTCTTGCTCCGGTCGACAAAAAACAGGGAACCGTCTGATCCTTCCCTTACCACATCGCCGGTGTGCCACCAGCCTCCGCGCCAACCCTCTTCCGTCGCCGCGACATCCTTGTAGTAGCCGCTGAAGAAGTTGCGTCGTGGCTGGTCGCCTTTTGCTCGCACCAGAAATTCGCCGGATTCGCCCGGCGCAACATCTGCGTCTTGCTCATCGACGATACGATACTCCGTGGACTCGGCTGCCTTGCCAATACAGCGTTGACCAACATGCCTCGGTTCTTTGTACGCAATGGTCATGCTGCCGGCGCCAGTTTCGGTCATCGCCCAGGCTTCGATCAGCGGAAATCCGAATCGCTTCTCGAAGATCGCCTGGTGGTGAGGGTCGGATCCGGGACCGAAGCAAAATTTGATCTGACCTGAAAAATCGTCTGCTTCGTCTTGAGGCAAGGTCAGGAGAATGGCGATCATGACCCCGAGGCTGTGGATGATCGTTGCCTTTTCCTCGCGAACTGTTTGCCACCATGTATTCGGATGGAAACGATCCAACTGTACGACACAACCGCCGCACAACATCATCGCGGTGAACGACGTGCACAGTGCGTTCATGTGATTCGGCGGCAGCGGCGTCAGCAAGCGATCGTTTGCATCCAGTTTGCAGATGCCGCCGAGATTGTTGTACCAGATGCCGATAGCCAGGAAGTACTCATTGGACAGCATGCATCCTTTCGGTTTGCCGGTGGTTCCGGAGGTGTACACAAGGGCGGCTTCGGTCGCAAGATCTGTCTGCAGGTCCAACTGCGGACTGTTGCTTCCTTCCAGGTCGGATTCAGCAATGACTTCGCAATCACCGAGATCCGCCAAAAGCGACTCGAGACGCGCACGATGTTCGGGCGCTGACACCATCAATCGACAATTGCTGTGCTCTGTCATGTAGCGAAGATCAGCGTCCGTACCCAGTGAATGCAGCGGCACGATACTGACGCCCAGCGCGTTCAGCGCCAACAGATGCAGGTACACCTCAAGGCCG
>JADFGH010000139.1 GCA_022567775.1 Pseudomonadota bacterium
TTCGAAGTCGTCGAGCGTAAATGAGATTAACGCCAGTTTTGACCGCTCGCGTTTGGCGACCGCCCAGTCGTGATCGAGAACATCCCTGAACGCCCTGGCATTCAGGAGCCCGGTTACCGGATCATCACGTGACAGATCACGAATGCGCCGCTTGGCCTTGTGCAGCGCTCGTTGTACTTCGCCGCCACCCACGGCATTCAAGCCGGCGCCGGCCCGCAGGTAAGCGGCGTAATATTTGCTGTTGCCCTTCCCCACCGAGTTAAGCGGTTGCAAAACCAGCAGGTATTCCCGGTTGCTGACTTCGACCGGAATTGTCGATTCATGACCGCCCCGGATTGCTTCACTGATTTCGAGCGCAAGATCGCGGCCGACCAGTTGTTCAACAACATCAGCAAATGGTTTGTTGTGAACACCCTGTTCGCCGACAACGCCTGCAAATGCCGGATTGCAGAGTACGACCGGCCAGTCCGGACTATCGACTTGCGCGACGACGACCGGCTCGGCCGAGCCGGCGATCAGCTGTTCCAGAATTGTGCGCTGTAGTGCCTTCATGTATTTGCATAGACAGGAGGTCTCAGGATGTGTCGTCCTGGAATATCCCCTGTAAAATCTTCATCGCCTGCGTCCTGGCCGTCACCGTGCTCGCCTCGATGTCGGCGTGGATCGCCTTTTCACCACGACCTGCCGCATAGTTCACGATCAGTGACAGGCATGCATACTCCATGTCGAGTTCGCGGGCCAGTGAGGCTTCGGGCATCGCAGTCATGCCGATGTAGTCTGCGCCATCACGCTCCAGGCGGTTGACTTCCGCGCTCGTCTCGAGGCGAGGTCCCTGCATCACTGCATAGACACCTCCCTCATGTACCGCGATCGCGGAATTTTCGGCCGCAGCTCGCAATTCCTGTCTCATGCGCTCCGCAAACGGCTCCGTGAACTCTATATGGTCCAGACTAGCCGATTCACCGTCATAAATACTGTGATCCCGTCCATAGGTATAGTCGATGATCTGGCCGGGAATCGCGATTTCACCCGGATGCTGGCCGGCCGTGATGACGCCGATGGTGTTCATCGCGATGATGCACTCGACACCGAGTGATTTGAGCGCTGCCAGGTTGGCCCGATAGTTAATAAGATGCGGCGGAATGAGCAGCCCGTCGCCGTGCCGGGCCAACAGGAAAACCGTCCGCTCGCCATAGTGCAACTCGCGCACCGGGCTCGAGGGATCCCCGAAACCGGTCGTCAGATGATGCTCTTGTGCATCTTCGCCAAATGCCTGAAATCCGCTGCCGGCGATGACCGCATATTGATGCTTGCCTGTTGCCACCTGTGTTCTCCTGGCTTATGCGTCGAGTTTGAGTTCGGGTCTGTCCAGCCAGCGTTGCAGGCGGTCAGCAGCAATATGCCACTCCTCGCTGGCTAACAGCGATTCGCGCATCACGTTCCCGGTTCCATGCAGCCTTACCAGGCGGACGAGAGACAAGGGATTGGAGTAGTCCCGCAAGGCCGCAACGGCAGCGCTCGCAGCCGGACGATTGTTGCAAATCAGCACCATATCGCACCCGGCCTCCAGCGCGAGCCTGGCCCGTTTCGGCATCGAACCCATATTCTCGGTGGCCTGCATGCTGAGATCGTCACACAGCACGGCACCGTCGAAGCCCAAAGCGCGCCGCAACTGCTCTTTGATCCAGTACGGAGAAAAACTTGCCGGCAGCGGATCGGTTTCGGAAAACACGATGTGCGCAACCATCACCCCGGCGAGTTGTCGCTTTGCGATCAGTTTTTCATAGGGTTGCATGTCGTCCAGTAAATCGCCGTAACTGCGGCGATCAACTGGCAATTGATCGTGAGAATCGGCAACGACGGCGCCGTGGCCGGGAAAGTGCTTGGCAATGGCCGCCATGCCCGCGCTTCGGAGCCCGTTGCAATAGGCGCTCGCAAGATCGGCGACAACCCCGGGCTTACGGTGGAAAGCACGATTGCCGATGATCTCGCTGATGCCCCAGTCGAGATCGACGCAAGGCGTGAAGCTCAGATCGATATCCATGGCCCGCAATTCTGATGCGATCAGCCAGCCGGCGGTCTTTGCCAGCGAAAGCGCCTCGTCGGGATCAACGTCATACTGTCTGCCGAGGCGGCGCATGGGCGGTATCGCACTGAATCCCTCGCGAAAGCGCTGCACGCGCCCGCCCTCATGGTCAACTGCGATCAGGAGCGGTGGGCTGCGTAACGCCCGGATCGCCGCAACGAGATCGCCAAGCTGCGACGGGGACTCGTAGTTGCGGCTAAACAGGATAACCCCGCCGACCGCCGGTTCCCGCAGGAGTGCACGGTCAGCCGGGGTTAGCTGACGCCCCTCGATATCCAGCATGACCGGTCCCAGTGCCATGCCAACAGATTATTAGATCAACGGCCAAATATCACTCCGACGCCCGAAAATTGTAGCAACGTGTCGCACGAATTTGGCTTATTCGGGAGACGGGAATTGTGGGAAGGGCTCGTAGGAGCTCGCCCCCAATCCGCCCGCGCTGATGAAACCGGAAATAAAAATCGGTGCGGATTGATCTTTAGTGCTTTGTTTGGAGAGATCGGAATCGCCCGCTGGGGCGGGCTCCTACGTTTGGGTCTGCATCGCCCGGTGGGCCGGGCTCCTACGATTCTCATTTCCGGAACACGGCCAGCGATTCGACATGTCCGGTATGTGGAAACATATCGATGATGCCGGCTGCCTCGAGCGTATAACCCCCGGTCTTGACCAGCGTTGCGGCATCTCTTGCCAGCGTCCCCGGATGACAGGACACGTAAACGACTCGGCGGGCACCAATATCGCTCATTCGCGAGACTACTGCCGCGGCCCCGCTTCTCGCCGGGTCCAGCAATACCCGGTCCCAGCCGGCGCTAAGCCAGGATTCGCTGCCGTCCACCTGGCTGAGATCGGCACAACGAAACTCGCAGTTGTCGATGCCGTTGTGTTGCGCGTTGTCTTTAGCCCGCTCCACCTGGTGCATCTCACCCTCAACGCCAAGAACCCGCTGTGCGCTTCTCGCCATGGGCAGCGAAAAATTACCAATACCGCAATAAAGATCGAGGACGCTGTCCTCCTCCCCTATCTGCAGCAAGCGGATCGCCTCGAACACCATGCGTTGATTCACGCCACCATTGATCTGCACGAAATCGGCTGCATCAAAGTTAATTGAGATGTTGAAATCCGGCAGTCCGTAACACAGCGGGTCCAGTGGCGGCTCCGGATAAAGCGGGGTAACGGAATCGGGGCCGCCCGGTTGCAGCAGCACTCGCACCCCGTGCTCGATGGCAAAGCCTGTGAACGCCGCCAGGTCGTCATCGGTAGGGGGATCAAGCACCCGAAACAAGAGTGCGACTGCATTGTCCGCAACCGCCACCTCGATTTGCGGCAGGCGCTTGCGGATACTCAGTTTGCCGATGAGTTCGCTCAGAGGATCGATCAGGCTGTCCACTGGCTTTGCCAGGACTTCGCAACCATGCATGTCGGTGAGATACGGGGCATGGCGCTCCCGAAAGCCGACCAGCACCCTGCCCTTGCCGGCGACGTCCTTGACCCCAAGCCTGGCGCGACGGCGATAGTGCCAACTCCCGTCTTCGGTGTCGTCATAGATCGGCGCCAGCCACCGCTCGGGCTCGACCTGGCCAATGCGCTGCAGATTGTCGGCCAGTGCCTTATGTTTGATGGCACGTTGCTCCTCGTCGGAGGTATGTTGCAGCGAACAACCGCCACAAGTGCCATAGACCGCACAACGCGGCTCGATGCGGGCGCTCGATGGTTCAAGAACCTCCAGGAGTTCTGCCTCATCGAAGTTACGCCGCCGCTTGCGGCGCTGAAAGCGTACCGTCTCGCCCGGCAACGCGCCGGCAACAAAAACTTTTTTGCCCGGTAGCTGGGCAATTCCCCTGCCATCGTGAGTGACCGACTCGATGCTAGCCGTTTCGGGTTCGCGCTTCCGGCGTGTCATGCGTCTGCCGGCCAGGCCTCAGCGAATTCATCCAGGTGCGGCTGATCCAGCGAGGCGATGGTCTTGCGGACCAGTGCATATTCGCGCTCGAGCGATTTGTCATCGAGGTTGCCACGCATGTATTCGAAACGCAGGAAAACCAGGTAGGTATTGAGGACATCGGTTTCGCAGTAGTTTCGAATCTCATCGATGCCGCCGTCGAGCCAGCATTGCCAGACCTTGTCGCCACTCATGCCGAGCTTGCCGGGGAAACCGAGCATCGTCGCCATCTGATCGAGGCTGGCGCGGCCACGCGGTTGAAACCCCGCCAGCACATCCATCAGGTCAATATGGCGCCAATGGAAACGGCTCAGGTAATTGTTGTAGCGAAATTCCCGGTCGTCGTCACCGGTCTCCCAGTACCTTGGCGCCTGTATGCCGTGCTTCATGGCACGGTAATGCAGCACCGGGAGATCAAAACCTGAGCCATTCCAGGAGACGAGTTGCGGCGAATACCGCTCGATACCGTCGAAGAACCGGCGTACCAGATCCGCTTCAGGCGAATCCTTGTCACCGAGACTCCAGACCCGGAAGGTGTCGCCGCTACGCAGCGCCACGGATATCGCGACCACCCGTTGCTGGTGCAGGGGCAGGAACTCGCTGCCCGTCTTTTGCAGCTGCTTGGCGGTCATTACCCGGCCGATATCCGCGTCGGACAGCTCGCCCAGCTGCCACCTGCGCCGGCCAAATTCGATGTCCGGAATTGTTTCAATATCAAAGGAAAAACAATGCATTAAAAGATATATCTCGAAGGGTTATTACGCCTGCATGACCACCGCAAAAGCCAGAATTAGACCCGCATCGTCGCTCAAGGATACGTGACCGCCGCCGATACCCAGCTCGTCACAGACATCCTGTCCACGGCCAGACCAGATGATTTCCGGGCGGCCCCAGTCGTTGTTGACGATGCCGACATCGCGGATCCACATGCCATGTGAAAACCCGGTTCCCATCGCCTTGACGGTCGCCTCCTTTGCCGCGAAGTGCATCGCCAGGTAACGGACCGGCCATTTGCTGCGCCGGAATTGTTCGCGCTCCTCGTCCATCAATATGCGATGGACGAAATGCTCGCCGAAACGGTTGTAGGTCTCCTGGATGCGCGATAACTCCAGGATGTCGGTGCCAACGCCGAAAATCATTCCTGCCGGCTCACGCGGTGCGTGCCTCGGTCATCAGCCGTTTCATATCCTGCACCGCTGCAGTGAAGCCCTCGAAAATTGCGCGGGCAATAATCGCATGTCCAATATTGAGCTCGATGATTTCCGGAATTTCGGCAACCGGTTTGACGTTTTCATAGTGAAGACCGTGACCGGCATGTACAGTCAGCCCGATTTGCATTCCGTATGCAGCGGCATCGACGATGCGTTGTAATTCAGCCTCCTGCGCGCCTGCATCGGCATCCGCATATGCGCCGGTGTGCAATTCAACCACTGGCGCACCGCTGGCAAGAGCAGCATCAAGCTGTCGTGGCTCCGGGTCGATAAAAAGAGAAACCCTGATACCGTTCGCGGCCAGGTTGCCGCAAGCTCTGGTGACCTTATCCAGTTGCCCGGCAACGTCCAGCCCACCTTCCGTCGTGAGTTCCTCGCGTTTTTCCGGTACCAGGCAACAATCCTGCGGCCGGATACCGGCGGCGATGGCCAGCATTTCATCGGTTATTGCCATCTCGAGGTTCATGTGCGTCTGCATCACCGCTTTCAGCTGCTCGAGATCGTCATCCTGTATGTGCCGCCGATCCTCCCGAAGATGCAGCGTAATGCTGTCAGCACCGGCCTTCTCGGCCAGCAAGGCAGCCTCGACGGGATCCGGGTAATCGGTGCCGCGTGCCTGCCGCACGGTGGCGACATGGTCAATATTGACACCCAGGTGTTGCTCGGTCCTGGCGTTCAATTTCCCTTGCTTCCCTTTTTAGTCGTTGCCTTGCGCATTTCCCGCATGACCTTACGGCTTTTCAGTTCTTTGCCATCCAGGTGGTAGGCAATGACGATTCGTAGCAGGCTGCCTGCGTTTTTCAATACTGCCGGGTCAGCAAACTGCTGGTTTCGAATTGCCATAAGTTCCGCTCCCGAAAATACCATGGGCCCTTCGCGGTCATCTACAGGAACCGGCCCCTGCTCGGCACGATATTCGTATTGTTGCCGGGGCATAAGCGGCTCCCGTGTTGCCGTATCATGATCGAGATTGAGGGCATAGCCAAGCAGGCGCAGCAACTCGATTTCAAACTGGCGCAAAGACCGAGCGACGTCCCGATTTCCGGCGAGGCGCTCAATGGTTTGGCT
>JADFGH010000140.1 GCA_022567775.1 Pseudomonadota bacterium
TGAAACTCACCCATGGACCGCCGTCGAAGTCCTGGGCACCGAACTCCTCCCTGGCAAGCGCGTAACCCCACTGGCAGAAGGCGCCCTCGGTGAACTTCATGATGTTGCCCTTGTGTACCAGCGTGACGGATGAGAGGTCGCGATCAATGCAATGCTGGATCGCCTTGCGGACGAGTCTCTGCGATCCTTCACGGGACACTGGTTTGATGCCGATCCCCGAACTCGCCGGGAATCGAATATTGCTGACCTTCAATTCCGTCTGCAAAAAGTTGATCAGCTTCTGCACTTCCTGTGACCCGGCCGGGAATTCGATGCCGGCATAAATATCTTCGGTGTTCTCGCGGAAAACAACCATGTCGACCAGGCCTGATTCCTTCATCGGGGTGCTTACACCTGGAAAATAACGAATCGGCCGTACGCAGGCGAAAAGGTCCAGAATCTGGCGAATCGAGACATTCAGCGAGCGTATTCCGCCGCCCGTGGGTGTCGTCAGCGGCCCCTTGATCGATACCACGAAGCTCCTTAACGCGTGTAACGTCTCTTCGGGCAGGTAATCGTCATCGCCATACAGATCCGCAGCCTTCTGGCCGGCATAGATCTGCATCCACTTTATCTGGCGCTTGCCCGCATAGGCCCGCTCGACGGCGGCATTGACGACATCGAGCATCACGGGCGAGACATCCATGCCGATGCCGTCTCCCTCTATGAACGGAATGACGGGATCATCCGGCACGTTGAGCGAATGATTGCGGTTAATCGTTATCGCTGTGCCGTCCGCCGGTACACTGATGTGGTCGTATTGCATGATCTAGTCGATGTCGGCGTAAGCCACCAGGGTGAGGAATGGTGTGCAGGTGTCCTGCAGTGTCATTTCGTCCAGCAACTGGGCGGCACGCCGGTAGTGGCCGTTTTCGAAGGCTGAGTCACCGACCTGTTCGCGGATCTTGTCCATTTCTTCCCGCAACAAGGCCCTGAACAGGTCGTAGTCGATATTACGGCCTTCATCCAGCACGCCGGTCGCGTGATGCACCCATTGCCAGATCTGTGCGCGTGATATTTCGGCCGTTGCCGCATCTTCCATGAGATTGTTGAGCGGCACACAGCCGCTGCCGCCGAGCCAGGCCGCCAGGTATTGTACGGTGACATTGATGTTGTCGCGCAACCCGGCCTCCGTAATCTTGCCTTTGACGACCTGCAAGAGATCTGCCGCAGTGACATGCAGGTCCTCGAGCAGCCGCTCGAGTTGATTGGATCCGGGCATGTGTTCATCGAAGATTTCCATGGCCAGTGGCACCAGTCCCGGGTGTGCAACCCAGGTACCGTCGTGACCGTCACCAACTTCACGCTCCTTGTCCGCCCGCACCTTGGCTAATGCGCGTTCGTTGGCTTCCGCATCATTCTTAATCGGAATTTGTGCCGCCATGCCACCGATCGCATAGGCACCGCGCCGATGGCAGGTCTGGATGAGCAGCTGCGAATACGAGCGCAGGAAGTGGCTGCTCATTGTGACCTCGGCGCGATCGGGCAATACGTACTCGGGATAGCGGCTGAACTTCTTGATGAAACTGAAGATGTAATCCCAGCGTCCGCAGTTTTGCCCGACGATGTGCTCACGCAGCTCATAAAGGATCTCATCCATCTCGAATGCGGCCAGGATGGTTTCGATCAGGACCGTCACCTTGATTTCTCCGGCGTCTACAACACCCGCAGTCTCGGCAAATTTGAACACCTCACTCCACAAGCGTGCTTCGAGATGTGACTCGAGTTTAGGCAGGTAGAAATACGGCCCGGTTCCCTGTTGCTTCAGCTCGGCGGCGCTATGGAAGAGGTAAAGCCCGAAATCGACCAGCGCGCCAGGCACTGCCTGTCCTTCCAGCAGGATGTGTTTCTCGGGCAGGTGCCAGCCGCGCGGGCGGATCATCAGGGTCGCAATTTGCTCATTCAGTGCGTAGTGCTTGCCGTTCGCCTCGTGTTCGATCGTCCGGTTGGCTGCATCGCGCAGGTTGATGTGGCCCTGGATGACGTTGTCCCAGGTCGGCGTCTGTGAATCCTCACAATCCGCCATGAATACTTTGGCCCCGGAATTCAACGCATTGATGATCATCTTGCGTTCGGTCGGACCGGTAATCTCTACGCGCCGGTCTTTAAGATCATCCGGTATGGAACAGACTTTCCAGTCAGCTTCACGGATTTCCCGGGTGCCCGGGAGGAAATCCGGCATGCGTCCGCCATCGATGTCGCGCTGCCGTTGCTCGCGAAGTTCGAGTAGTTGTGCAACGCGCGGGGAGAATTCGTCAGCCAATGCGGTGATGAACGCGAGTGCCTGGTCGCTCAGGATATCGGCATAGGCGGAACTGACCGCTCCGGTGACCTCGAGCGCAGTCGAATCATTACTCATTTTACTTGTCGCAGGCCTGCGATGCGCATCGCAATTTCCATGGCCTGCTCATAGTTCAGACGCGGGTCGACGGTCGATTTGTAGGCGCGGGTCAGGTCGGCATCGGTTAGGCCACGAGCGCCGCCGGTGCATTCCGTAACATTTTCACCGGTGAGTTCCAGGTGCACGCCGCCAAGTTGGCTGCCCATACTTTCGTGCACTTTAAACGCGCTTTCGAGTTCGCCGACAATGTTGTCGAAGCGCCGGGTCTTGGTGCCATCCGCCGTGCTTTCCGTGTTGCCATGCATTGGATCGCAGACCCACAACACCGGTGAACCGGTTTCGCGAACTGCGGTGATCAGCTCGGGTAGTCCGTCTTCAATCAGTTTCCTGCCGAAACGGTGGATCAGGCTGATACGGCCGGGCTCGTTGTTCGGATTCAGCACGCGCAGCAGGTTTTGCAACCATTCAACCGTCATGCCGGGCCCGATCTTGATGCCGATCGGGTTGGCGATGCCCCGGAAATACTCGACGTGTGCACCGTCCATGTTGGCCGTGCGCATGCCGATCCAGGGGAAGTGCGTGGTCAGGTTGTACCAGCGCTTGCGCTGCCCCAGGAAGCGCGTCTGCGCCTGCTCGTAGGATAAATGCAGCCCCTCGTGCGCGGCATAAATGTCGGCACGCTGTGTGTGGTGCAGCGCCCGGCCGGTAATTGACTCGAGGAAATCCAGTGAGTCCGAGATGGAGCGCACGATGTCGTGGTACTCGTCGCTCATCTTCGAATGACCCACCCAGTCGAGGTCCCAGTATTCAGGGTGATGCAGGTCGGCGAATCCGCCATCAATCAGGGATCTTACGAAGTTCAGCGTCAACGCGGCTCGTTCGTAGCCACGTAATATCAATTCCGGATTCGGCACGCGGTCCTCTGCCGTAAATGGATTGCGATTGACGAGATCGCCGCGGAAACTGGGCAGCGAGGTGCCGTCGCGGGTCTCAGTATCCGCAGACCGCGGTTTCGCATACTGGCCCGCCATGCGCCCTATGCGCACGACCGGTTTCTTGAGGCCGTAGAGCATAACCAGGCTCATCTGCAGCAGTATCTTGAGCTTGGCGACGATGTTTTCAGACGTGCACTCGTCGAAGCTCTCCGCGCAATCACCGCCTTGCAGAACAAACGCCTCGCCCCGCTGCGCCTTTGCGATCTGTTCTTTGAGTGCCTCGATTTCCCAGGTGGTGACAATCGGCGGCAAGCGGCTCAGGTCTGAAATGGCACGCTCGAACGCAGCCTTGTCGGGGTAGGAAGGCTGTTGTGCGGCGGTGAGGCTTTGCCAGCTGGCTGGATGCCATTGCGCCCTGGCGACGGATCGTGTCACGTTAATTCCTGTCTGTGGTTGCGCGAAAAACGGCCGGCCGAGATCAATTTCGCGGACTATGCCATGCTACGCACGAATGTAACAAAAGTGTCTCCTGTAATCAGACGCTTACGCAAGTATTTTGAAAGAACCTGAAGAGTATGCGGGCCAGCGGGCGCTGGCCGGCGCCACGGGCTCAAAAGACGCTGGAAAGGAGCCAGCGACATTGGCACAATGCGCGGCTTCTGCGCGTCGCATGAAATCGGCGGCGCACCAATTGAATTGATTCGGTGACTCCCATGCAAGATATCCTGGTCCTGGGCGCGGGCAAGATCGGCGCGCTTATTTCCGGCCTGCTGGCTGAAAGCGGTGATTACCGCGTGCAGCTCGCGGACAAGGCCGAAGGTGCAGCGGACGAGGTCACCACTGCGCATGACCTGCCGGGTATCCAGGCTTTTACGTTTGATGCGGCCGATAGCGACAGCCTCAGGGCGCACATCAGGAAGCATAAGCCCACGGCGGTTATCTCGGGGCTGCCCTTTTACTGCAACATCGGGGTCGCCGAGGTTGCTCGCAGCGAGAATCTGCATTACTTCGATCTGACGGAAGATGTCGAGGTGACCAAGGCAGTCCGCAAACTTGCCGAGGGGGCGCAGACTGTCTTCGTACCGCAGTGCGGGCTGGCGCCCGGCTTTATCAGTATCGCCGCCAACGAACTGATTCAGCATTTCGACGAATTGCGGTCCGTCAAACTTCGCGTCGGTGCATTGCCGCAACATCCTAACAACGTACTCAAGTACTCACTGACCTGGTCCACCGATGGCGTCATCAACGAATACGGCAACCTGTGTCACAGCATTATCGATGGCAAGGAAGTCGATGTGCTGCCGCTCGAAGGGCTCGAGGAGATCGAAATCGACGGCACGCTGTACGAGGCGTTCAATACCTCCGGCGGCCTCGGATCGCTTGCCGAGACCTATAAGGGCCGCGTCGCGACGATGAATTACAAGACCATCCGCTATCCGGGACATTGCGAGCAGATGCGCCTGCTGATGAATGGCCTGAAACTGAACAACGACCGGGGAACATTGAAGCGCATCCTCGAGACCGCCGTACCGCAGACACTGCAGGATGTCGTCATCATTTACGCAGCGGTTACCGGAATGCAGGACGGCGAGTTACGGGAAGAGAACTACGTCAACAAGGTTTATCCGGAAGTCGTCGCCGGCCGGCTCTGGTCTGCTATCCAGATTACGACAGCGTCGGGCATTTGCAGCGTGATGGATCGCATCCTGCAGAGTTCCGACAAGTACAGGGGATTTCTCGCGCAGGAATCGTTCAGCCTGAACGACATACTCGAGAATCGCTTCGGCGAGTATTATGCACATGGCGGTAGCAGTCAGCTGTCCGCGGAATTGGTTGCGCGCGGTGAGACCGGACATCAGCGCAGTAGCCAGAGGTAACAGCGTATGAATGAAATTTTGCAACGACTGGGTCTGTCTGATGACAATCCCGGCACCTGGTTGGGTTCGAACTCGCTCGAGGATAAGTCGGCCCCACTGATTGAATCGGTCAATCCCGCGAATGGCGAAGTCATTGCCAGCGTGCGCTCGACCACGCTTGCGGAATACGATACCTTGATCGCACACGCACGGGAATCTTTCCGGTCGTGGCGCAAAGTACCGGCGCCTGCGCGTGGCGAAGCGATTCGTCTCGTTGGCAATGCACTGCGTGACCACAAAGATGCGTTGGGTAGTCTCGTGAGCCTCGAGATGGGCAAGATCAAGGTCGAAGGCGACGGCGAAGTACAGGAAATGATAGACATAACCGACTTCGCGGTCGGCCAGTCACGCATGCTGTATGGCAACGCGATGCATTCCGAGCGACCCGAACATCGTATGTATGAGCAATGGCACCCGCTCGGCCTCGTCGGCATCATTACCGCGTTCAATTTCCCGGTTGCCGTCTGGTCGTGGAATGCCGCCATCGCCGCTATCTGCGGCAACATCAGTGTCTGGAAACCTTCCTCGAAGACGCCGTTGTGCGGTATTGCCGTGCAGAAGATCTGCAATGCAGCGCTTGCTGACGCGGGATTTCCGGAAATCTTTTACACCTTCAATGACGGGATTCACCAGCTTGCACAGAGACTCGTGGACGACAAGCGAATTGATCTTATTTCATTCACGGGTTCGACTGCGGTTGGCAGACAAGTCGGTGAAGGGGTTGCGCAGAGGCTGGGCAAGTCCCTGCTCGAACTCGGCGGCAACAACGCGATCATCGTTGACGAATTCGCGAATCTCGACATTGCGGTTCCGGGAATCGTGTTTGGTTCTGTCGGCACTGCCGGCCAGCGGTGCACGACGACGCGCCGTATCATCTGCCATGAATCACGCCTCGATGAACTGAAGGATCGCCTGGTTGGCGCTTATTCGCAGGTACGTATCGGCGATCCGCTGGACGCCGATACCCTTATGGGCCCACTGATCGACGCATCAGCCATGGATTCCCTCGACGGCGCCGTTGCGGCGGTCAAAAAAGCAGGCGGCGAAATCCTGTGCGGGGGGTCGCGGCTG
>JADFGH010000141.1 GCA_022567775.1 Pseudomonadota bacterium
ATCATCTGCTCGCCGCCCACGCCTCCGCGGAAATTCGCGCTCAGTTCCTGCCGAAAATGGTGGAGGGGGTATGGTCCGGCACCATGTGTTTGACGGAACCTCATTGCGGCTCCGACCTTGGCTTGCTGACGACCAAGGCTTCTCCAAACGATGACGGGTCTTACGATATCAGTGGCACCAAGATCTTTATTACTTCGGGCGATCATGATCTGACCGAAAATATTCTGCACCTCGTCATTGCGAGGATAGATGGCGCAGCGGACGGGTCTCGCGGCATCAGTCTTTTCCTGGTACCGAAGTTCCTGGTCAACGATGATGGATCGCTCGGCGAGCGCAACCACGTTGTGACGGCGTCCATCGAACACAAAATGGGCATCAAGGGCTCCGCAACCTGCGTCCTGAATTTTGACAACGCGAGCGGATATCTGATCGGCGAAAAAAATCGTGGGCTGGCCCTCATGTTCCGGATGATGAACCTGGAGCGTATGACGATCGGCTTCCAGGGCCTGGGCTTCGCGGAAATTGCCTGCCAGAACGCGCTCATCTACGCGACAGAGAGACTGCAAAGCAAGGCGCCTGCGCCGCGACCGAACGAAGGCAAGCCTGCCGATCCCATTATTTTTCAGCCAGAGATCAAGCGAAAACTGCTGGCTATGCGCGCACAGGTCGAAGGTGGCAGGGCGCTGGCGGTCTATGCTGCCTGCCATGCCGATGTCATGGACAGGGCTACCGACGAGAAGCAAAGAGAAGAAGCGGAAAACACCGTCGCCTTGCTGACGCCCGTGGTCAAATCTTTCCTTTCTGACCTCGGAGTCTCGAGTTCATTGTCTGCACAGCAGGTTCTGGGCGGGCACGGCTATGTCCGCGAACACGGCATGGAACAACTGGTCAGGGACAGCCGCATCACCCAAATCTATGAGGGAACCAATGAGATTCAGGCTGCGGACCTGGTCCTGCGGAAGTTAACGGGCAAGACCGGGCAATTCGCCGACAGCCTGTTCGACAGATGGCAGAATTTTCTCGATGAACAACGAGACATCGATGATATGAGCCCGTTTGCCCAACCAGCGTCAGCAGCGCTCGCAAAACTCAAAGATGCCACCGCGTGGATCAGGGAAGCGGATGGTGCCGCGGCCAGGGGAGCAGCATTCAATTATCAACGGCTTTTCGCGCTGACCACGATTGCCTGCCTGTGGGCGCAGATCATTGCGTCGATACGTGGCAAAGATGGCGAATTCTACGCGACCAAACGCAAGACGGCCCGCTTTTACATGGACCAGGTATTGCCGGAGACCGGCGCATTACACGAGATTGTCACCCGTGGCTCCGATTCGCTGACTTCCTTTTCTGTGGAAGACTTCGGGCGTTAGTTCCAGACTTCGGATACGCGGGTCAGGTCTGTCGCGGTATATTCCTTGCGACCGAAAAGAAATCGTACCAATCTGAATCTTTGCCGTCGAAGCGACGCTCGATGATGACATCTACGAGATAAGGACGTCCGTCGGCCATGGCACGCTTGCAACGCCCAATGGCGGCCGCAAGGCCAGCCGGACCTTCTATCCGCTCGCCTTCAATACCGTAGGCGTGCGCCATCGACACGTAATTGATGTCAGGATGACCGAGATTTACACCCAGGAATTTGCCAGTTTCGGCCATGCGTCCCTGGTACAGCCCCGAGTTCCTTCGGTTCGCCTGATACTCGCCGTTATTGAACACGATAAATCCAACGGGTACTTCGTATCGTGTCGCTGACCACAGTGCCTGCGAACCGAAGTTGAATGCGCCGTCGCCCGTAAGACACCACACTTCCTTCTCGGGATTGCCAATCTTCACGCCGAGGGCAGCGGCACATCCCCAGCCAAGGATACCGCCGGTCGTATCGAAATTCCTGCGTCGCTCATCAGGCGCGGCCTTATGATCGAATGTAACGTAGCGGCGGATATGATCATCAGATGTTACAACCTCGGAAACAATATATGCATCCGACTCCATCTGCCGATCCAGTTCACGGAACAGTCTTGGTAACGAAATCGGCGCATCGTCCCAATGTAACTTTTCAAAGTCATCGATCTGCTTGAGCCGCCTGCTACGATACTCGTGTATCCAGCGTCTGCGCGCCTGAATCGCGGAGCTCTTGAGATTGCGCTGTGTCAGCTCGTCCAGCACTGCGGCAGTCGTCGTTTTGATGTCAGCGATGGCCGCCGTGTCCACCGGATAGTTGCGCGCGACTTCGCCATCATTGAGACCCGTATGCATGATTCGGGTCGACCGATTGAGATAAGGGACCTGCGGTTTGGCGCCGCGCTTGAACATGTGGGCGCCAATGCTCCAAAAGGCATCGATTTCCCGCACGATCTCCCGGTCATCAAGAAATTGCCCCGCAAAATTTGGGTGGGTGTTGGGGAATACCACCGGAATCTTGCTCGCTGTCATAACAAGCGCGCCGAGGGCATCGGCAATCCCGGCAACTTCCTCGCTTACTTCATAGCGGATCGCTTCGTTGCCAACAAAAAGAACAGGCAATTGCGCCTCGGTTAGCAAATCAGCAACCTTCGATACATGCGATTCCGGCGGCCGCACATCGTAACTAACGCGCGACCGGGAGCGTGGAATGATCTCCGCCTTTGCAACCGGAACTTCCCACAGGTCTTTTGAGAATGTGACGAATGTCGGGCCGCCTGGTGGCGCCTCGGCCAGCAGAAACGCGCGGCGCAAAACTTCGGGGATCGTTTCTGCGGACATTACATCCCAGGTCCATTGAGCATAGCCTTTCGGCATGTCCTTCAGATTGGCATCTTCAAGAAACCCATCCTGACCACGATAGCCGGTCGCCTGGCGGCCTGCAGTCACGACCACAGGGATTCGATCACGGTAGGTGCTGACGAGCTGACCGAGCGCATAGGCCGCACCGGCAATGGAATGCAGACAAACGATGGACGTATCGCCGGTTGAGCGCGAGTAGCCGTCGGCCATCGCCATCGCAACCTGCTCGTGAATACAGGTCGCGTAATTCAGCGCTGTACGATCAACCAGCGCATCGAGAAAACCTATCTCTTCCGAGCCGGCGAGACCGAACACATAAGGAATATTCCAGTCAATCAGGAACTCCGCCATCAGTTCGCCGCCGGTCAGATTCTTTAGGATCTTGTTGGCCTCGAGCGAGTGCGCCACATCGCCTGGGCCGGCAAGCGACTGCGCCATAGCCTGCGCACCCACCAATGACACGCCGGCCGCAGTCATGCGTTGGATGAATGTGCGGCGGCTGATAGCGCTGTCCAGAAGGTCTTTGGATGACAAATACATGTTGATCAACTCCCAGGATTCACACTATCAGTGTAGATCATTCGACCGGCCGGAGTCTGCAACGAAGCGCGTTATCAGGTCACTGACGGCCGGTTCGTCAAAGCGGGTGTCGCCATGCACAAGATCAGTGCGCAAAACCAGTTGCGCATCGACTCCTGCTTCATGCAGGCGTTGCTGCAGAAGAATGCTTTGCGAGTAGTCGATAACGACATCGCCCATACCATGAAACAGAAGCGCCGGTGGCGAGTCTGCAGATACATGGTATGCAGGGCTCGCGCTTTCGACCATGGATTTACAATCGATGGACGCGCAACCGGTTAAGAAGTTTCCGGACGAATCCTCACTCGGCCAGCCACTGTGAGTCGTCATGTCTGCAGCCGTATAAAAGGAAATGACCCCGCTAACGCCAGCGGATAAATTCGCATTCTCTGCAGCGGATTCTTCGAGAGATTTGTCCCCGGCACTATTTGCAACTACGTTGGCGAGAATGGCTCCCGCTGATGCGCCGGCAATAAAAATTCGATCCGCGTCTATGTTGTATTTGTTCGCGTTGCTGCGCAGCCATCGAATAGCGGCCTTCCCGTCATGCGCCTGCGCCGGCCATTTCGCTTCGTCGGCGAGCGTGTATTCGAATGATATGACTGCGACACCCCGGGCAAGCTGGTCGAAAATGGAGCCGCGAATCATGCGGTAGTCACGTAATCTGAAGCCACCGCCAGCAAACCAGGCGATCGCTGCCGTGGGTTGGTCGCTCTCGGGGAGATACAAATTTGCGCGGAGCTGTATGCTCCCGTTGTCGCGATAAACGACACCCGCATCGTTGGGGGCTAGCGTCGGACGTGGCGATGGCATGATCCGCGGCCGTTCCTGCGCATTGACTGCTAATCCGATCACGAGAACAACCGCGCCCAGGATGGGCATACTGTTTATTGCGAATGCTTTTCTCGTCATCGATTCCTCCGCTACTGCGATGCCAGACGACGTCTACACGAGATTGAAGACGAATACCGCTGCGACAGCGAGCGGTGCCACGATGCGTACGAGCAGCAGCCACAGCTTGAACAACGCCCCGTCCCCTATGTCCATCTCGTAAATCGAAGTCTCTTTCGACAGCCACCAACCGGCAAACAGGGCATAGAACATACCACCCAGCGGCATCATCACATTCGACACGAGGTAATCGATCAGGTCGAACGGCGTCTTGCCCGCGAAAGTCGGTATCGCATCCAGCAAATATACGTTTTCCCAACTGCTGAACGAAAATACCGTGACCAGTCCCATCAGGAACGTGCCACTCCCGATCAGCACTACGGCCCTGGTACGCGTCATGCCCCTGATCTCGATGGCCCGCGCAGTCATCGTTTCCAGCATCGAAATCGACGAAGTCAGTGCGGCGAATATGATCATCAGGAAGAACCCGGTACCGATCAGGGCGCCGGCCGGCATTTGTGCAAACGCGGTAGACAAGGTGACGAAAATCAATCCCGGACCCCCTGCGGGATCGAGTCCGTTGGCGAATACGATCGGAAAAATCGCCAGGCCGGCCAGCAGCGCCACCAGCGTATCGCCGAGCGAGACGATAATTGCTGAGCGGAAAAGGCTGACGTCTTGCGGCAGGTACGACGAATACGTCAATACAGCGCCTATGCCGACATTGACCGAGAAAAATGCCTGGCCAACTGCGGCAAGGACGACAGGAGGAGTAAGTTTGCTCAGGTCCGCGGTAAACAGAAAATCAACGGCGGCTGAAAAGTCGCCGATAAAAGCCGAATTGATAACCAGCGCGATCAGCGTAATGAAAAGTGCCGGCATCAACACCCGGACCAGTCTCTCCAGGCCGATTTTCACCCCGCGGGACACAATGAAGATCGTTATCCCCGTGAACAGGAAATGCCAAAAGATCATTTCCCGGGGGTTATGGAGAAAATCATCGAAGCCCCTGCCGACTTCGGCCGGCGACAATCCCATCATCGATCCGGATGCGGACTTGACCAGGTAGGCGGCTGTCCAGCCGGCGATAACGCTGTAGAAACTCAAGACAAGAAACAGCGCAAACAACCCCATCCATCCGAGAAGACCCCAGTGTCTGGTCGTGCCGGAGCTTTCCGCGACCTTGCGCATCGCTGTCGGTGCACTGGCCCGTGCATGCCGGCCGATGACCATTTCGGCGATCATGATGGGCGTCGCGACCACCAGGATGGCAATGACATAGACCAGCACGAATGCGCTGCCCCCGCTGCTGCCCAGCGTGTACGGAAACTTCCAGATGTTGCCGAGGCCGACGGCAGCGCCGATGGACGCCAGTATGAAGGCCAGGCGGCCGGACCAGTTCTCAGATGTTGTGGAGTTCACGGGTATTGCGCTGCTTTGTTTGAGTTATTGCGAAACTATAGTCGGTTCCAGCGGATGAGGGAATTCCAGGCAGCCAGCGGATTTGACGAAATTCTGACAAGCAAAATCATTGAATAACCTTTGCCGAGTAATTCCGCCTTGAGGATTGGAGAACTCGAGCGGAATCCAGGTCACGCGGCGAATTACGCGGATGGGAACACTCCAGCGCCGGCAGATATCGCCGACAGCGTTCGAGCCTCGGCCAGTACCAGCGATTTATGCCAAAAGTTCCGGTAATTGTTACCTTTGTGACGCATTATCGTGCATTAATGAGTCATGAAGGTAACAAATTATGCCTACACCACATCGCCCTCCCGTCGCGGTCCGCCGTGCGCTGCGCAAGCTCGGCAGCGATATCCGGGACGCGAGACGCCGCCGCAGGTTGACGATGACAGTGGTTGCCGAACGGGCGTTTACGTCGCGCAAGACATTGCAACGGATTGAAGCCGGTGGTTAGCGGACAAGCATTGGCATCTACGCATCGGTATTACAGACATTGGGGCTGCTGGGCCGTGTCGCCAATGCTGCGGACGCGGCCGCCGATGAGGTCGGGCTGTCATCCGCCAG
>JADFGH010000142.1 GCA_022567775.1 Pseudomonadota bacterium
TGAACCCGATGTCCTTCGCGTAGCGCCAGTACCTCTCTACAACGGTTTCGAAGACGTTTACGAATTTACAGATCGACTCAGGATTGCGCTGGGAGAATCGTAGGAGCTCGCCCCAGCGAGCAACAACCATTGAAGGCATGTTTTCTTAACCATACCCTTCAATGGTTGCAAAGGATGACCAATTCGCCCGGAGCGAATTTGGATCCGATTGGCGTTTTCGCGAAGCGAAGGTCACGGCCAGGGAGGGTCATGATCAATCAACCACCGTCAAATGACGAGGATCGCCCGGTGGCCCGGGCTCCTGCAATTTCCCCAACGAATTTGACGTCCGCTGGTGCCGGCGATGATGGCTAACGCTCGGCAGCACTAAAGATCAATCCTCACCGATCGTGACGTCGACGTTTGTCAGTGCGCGAGGATTGGGCGATTTATGAGATACGCTCCAGGGTCTGAAAGCTGATCGAAAACAGACGCTCGTCGGTCGGCGGCAACGGTTCGCTCGACACAATCTGCCATTCGTCTTCATTAATTTCCGGAAAAAATGTATCGCCGTTGATCTCCGCATGCACTCTCGTCAGATAAATACGATCTGTCATCGGCAGCAATTGCTCATAGACCTTGCCGCCGCCAATGATCATGACCTCGTCAGCATCACGCGCGAGCACAAGGGCCGTTTCAGCGGTTGCAACGACGTCACATCCCTTTGCTTCGTAATCCGCCTGCCGGGTAATGACAATACTGCGTCGGCCAGGCAGGGCCTCGCCAATGGATTCGAAAGTCAGCCGGCCCATGATCATGGTTTTGCCCATCGTAATTTTCTTGAATCGCCGGAGGTCTTCCGACAAGCGCCACGGCAGGCCACCATCCACGCCTATGACGTTATTCGCCGAGGCGGCGACGATCATTGATACTTTCACCGGGACTCACACTGCGACTGCAGAATCAGACTGCGACAGCAGCTTTTATATGAGGATGAAATTCGTAATTCAGAATCTCGAAGTCCTCAAACTGGTAGTCAAAAATGCTGTCTGGCCGGCGCCTGATCGCCAGTCGTGGCAGTGCGAGGGGCTCACGTGACAGCTGTTCTTCAACCTGCTCGAGGTGATTCAGATAAAGATGGCAGTCGCCGCCGGTCCAGACAAAATCACCGACTTTAAGATCGGTTTGCTGCGCCAGCATGTGCGTCAATAAGGAATAGGAGGCGATGTTAAACGGCACTCCCAGAAATATATCGGCGCTGCGCTGATACAGCTGGCATGAAAGTTTGCCCTCGGCAACATAAAACTGAAACATCGTATGGCACGGCGGCAAAGCCATGTTCGATATCTCGGCGGCATTCCACGCGCTGACGATCATGCGGCGCGAATCCGGATTGTCCCGCAACAGGTCGACGACTTGCTTGATTTGATCCACGGTATCACCGGACGGCGTTGGCCAGCTGCGCCACTGAACACCATATATCGGACCCAACTCGCCGTTTTCGTCCGCCCACTCATTCCAGATTGAGATGCCGTGTTCCTGCAGGTAACGGACATTGGATTCGCCGCGCAGGATCCATAGCAGCTCATGGATGATTGATTTGGTATGCAGCTTCTTGGTGGTGACCAGCGGAAAACCCTGGCTGAGATCGAAGCGCATCTGGTGGCCGAAAACGCTGAGTGTGCCGGTGCCGGTTCGATCTTGCTTGCTTGCACCATGGTCACGAACATGGCGCATCATCGACAGGTATTGCTGCATGTCAGGCCGTTGCCTCCTGTGTTCGATCATTCCTGTAGGCCAGGAACAATATTGCCGCGCCGAACAAAATCATCGGTGCGGTCAGGACCTGCCCCATCGTAACCCAACCCAACGCGAGGTAGCCAAAATCTGCATCCGGCACGCGTACGAACTCGATGCAAAAGCGCATTACGCCGTAACAGAGAAGGAACATCCCTGAGATGGCCATATGTGGCCTTTGCCTGGCTGAAAATATCCAGAGAATAAGAAACAGGGCGAGACCCTCGAACAGCGCCTCGTAAAGCTGAGAGGGGTGCAGGCCGACGCCGTTAATATTGAATGCCCACGGCAGGTCAGTCGGCTTGCCCCACAACTCGCCATTGATGAAATTGCCGATGCGCCCGGTACCGAGACCAATCGGGACCATGGGTGCGACAAAATCGGTAACTTCAAACATGCCGGTGCCCAGGACACGGCGCCCGTACAACCACAACGCCACCATCACGCCGATCAGCCCGCCGTGGAACGACATACCGCCCTGGGTGATCTTGAAGACATACAGCGGATCCTGCAGCCAGTATTCCCAGCCGTAGAAAAATGCATAGCCGAGGCGGCCGCCCAGGATAACGCCGAGCATGCCGTAGAAGATCAGGTCATCGACCTGCTCCGGCTTGACGATCGACCAGCTTTGTTGCGAACGCTTGCGCGCAAGAAGCCACGCCCCGACGAATCCGAGCACGTACATCAGGCCGTACCAGCGAACAGCAAGGGGCCCGATCGAGAAAATGACCGGGTCAATTTCCGGGTAGGTGAGCATCGTGCAAGTCTATATCAATGGAGCCGCTTTCCGCGAGGGTCGATCGGTTATAGTTCCCGTCCTGATAAGCATTGCCCGTCTATGAGCCATCAATCGACCAATCGACTCGCCAAAGAGACCAGCCCGTACCTGCTGCAGCACGCTGATAATCCCGTCGACTGGTATCCCTGGGGCCCGGAGGCGCTGCAACTGGCGCAGAATTCCGGCAAGCCGATTTTGCTGTCGATCGGCTACTCGGCGTGCCATTGGTGCCACGTCATGGCGCACGAGTCATTCGAGGACGATGCGACGGCTGCCTTGATGAACGAGCACTTCGTTAACATCAAGGTTGATCGCGAGGAACGGCCGGACATCGACAAGATCTACCAGACTGCACACCAATTACTTACTCAACGAGCGGGCGGCTGGCCGCTGACGATGTTCATCAATCCGGACGACCAGCGCCCGTTTTTCGGTGGCACGTATTTTCCGAACGTCGCGCGCTATGGCATGCCGTCGTTTACTGATTTGATCACCCGGGTGGCCGACCATTTCAAAGCCCACAAGGACGACGTCGAGAGCCAGGGCCGGCAGCTCGTCGACATATTCAGCAAACTCGAACCGCGCTCAGCAGACGATGGACTCGAACTCTCCTTCGAGCCGTTAAGCTCGGCGCGCCAAAAAATCGGGCAATCCTTCGATATGGAATACGGTGGCATCGGCAACGCACCCAAGTTCCCACACCCGACCACCATCGACCGGCTGCTCCGGCACTGGCGCAGCAGCGCACACAGTGCCAAGCCCGATGTTGACGCGCTCTTCATGGTTTCGCTGACACTGACTCGCATGGCCGAAGGCGGCATTTACGATCAACTCGGCGGCGGCTTCTGCCGCTATTCGGTTGACCGGTACTGGCAAATCCCGCATTTCGAAAAAATGCTGTACGACAACGGTCCGTTACTTGCGTTGTATGCGCAGGCTGGTCTCGCGACGGGTGATGCAATGTACCGGCGGATCGCCAACGAGACGGCCGACTGGATTCTTGCGGACATGCAATCGCCCAACGGCGGTTTCTACTCGACCCGCGATGCAGACTCGGAGGGCGAAGAAGGGCTTTACTACGTCTGGACTCCCGAGGAAGTACAAGCGCTCTTGAGTGGCGAGCAATATGAGGTCTTCGCGAGGCACTTTGGCCTCAATGCGGAGGCAAACTTCGAGGGAAAATGGCATCTCACCGTTCGCGAAACCGAAAAAGCCATCGCGGAAGACTGCGGTATGACCGAGCAGGCCGTCGCTGAGCTCATCAATGCTGCGAGGGCGACGCTGCTCAAGGTGCGAGCCAAGCGCGTTGCGCCCGGGCGTGATGAAAAACAGCTCACGTCATGGAACGCACTCATGATTCGCGGGCTTGCCATTGCCGGGCTGGCCCTTGGACGAAATGACCTGATCGAGTCTGCAGGAAAATCCGCTGACTTTATTCGGAAAAATATGATGGTAAACGGTCGTCTTCTCGCAAGTTTCAAAGATGGCCAGGCAAAATTTCCTGCTTATCTCGACGACCACGCCTTTCTGCTTGATGCACTGCTCGAGTTATTACAGGCCGACTGGAACAATAGCTACCTCGGCTTCGCGATCGAGCTGGCTGATTTGTTGCTCGATCATTTCTACGACCCGGAAAAAGGCGGCTTTTTCTTTACGGCAGACGATCACGAGACCCTGATACACCGGCCGAAGCCGCTGGCGGACGAAGCGGTACCATCGGGAAATGGGATTGCGGCTTTCGCATTGCAGCGCCTGGGCTTCCTGCTGGGGGATACGCGTTATCTCGATGCAGCGGAAAAAACCTTGAGAAATGCGTGGCGCGCAATAGATGAGTACCCTCACGGACATGTATCGCTGCTTAATGCACTCGAGGAGTATCTTCACCATCCTGAGATAATCATCATACGCGGCGATGCCGAAGAGATCAGTCGCTGGCGGGATAGTGCCGCAATGATTTATGCACCTCGTCGCTTAGTGTTCGCGATTCCCTCGGAAACCGAAGAACTGCCCGGCAGTCTTGCCGAGCGCAAGCCAGTGCCTGACGAAACCATCGCGTATCGATGCGTGGGTAGCCATTGCTCTCTACCGATCAGCAGTTGGCAAGCACTGGCTGCTGAATTGAGCGAAACTAAGGAAAAGAATTGATATGACCAACAAACCCAAGACATCACGCCGCGAGTTCCTGTTCTGGAGTGCAGCACTCGCATCCGGCGCAGCCGCTTGCGGCAGAACGGAAACTGAATCGGGCGCAGCAATGACATCACCACTGACAGATTTATCGGCAACAGATGCGGTCGCAGCTATGCGGCAGGGAGACATGGCGGCGGAGGCATACGCGACTGCCCTCCTCGACCGCTGTAAAGCTGGCAAACATTTAAACGCGTTCATCAGCTTTGAACCGGAACGTGTTCTGCAGGCGGCAAGGGCAGCAGACAAGAAGCGCACATCAGGAGCCGCTCTCGGCTCATTACATGGATTGCCGATTCCTGTGAAGGATAGCGTCAACACAAAAGACTATCCGACCACCGGCGGCACGACAGCGCTGAAGAACTTCTTTCCTGCCGAAGATGCCGAACTCGTAACGAGGCTCAAGAGGGCTGGTGCTATTGTCTTGGGCAAGACCAATATCCACGAACTGTCGTTCGGCTGGACCAGCAATAACCAGGCATTTGGTGCAGTCCACAATCCCTATGACACGTCCCGCATTCCTGGTGGCAGCAGCGGCGGTACCGCGGCGGCCATCGCCGCCAGGATGGCACCCATTGGAATCGCCGAGGATACCCAGGGCTCGATCCGCGTGCCTGCCGCAATGTGCGGCATCTATGGCTTTCGGCCGAGCCAGAACCGCTATCCGAATCAGGGCGTTATACCGATCACGCCCTTGTTCGACCAGGTAGGGCCGCTCACGCGCAACGTCGCCGACCTCGCCCTGTTCGACCACGTCATGACCGGCGAACCGATCGTCGATACTGCGGCACCGATTGCAGGCCTGCGGCTTGGCGTTCCCCGTGAATACTTTTACGGCATGCTCGATTCCGAAGTGGAGCGAGTAACCAACGAGGCATTGAAGAAGCTCGTGGACGCAGGCGTGGTATTGGTTGAAGCCGACGTTCCGGACCTCGGGAAACTGATCTCATTAACGACTGACGCTATTCAGGGCTACCACGTCAAGCCAATGCTCATCAAATACCTGGAAGAGTTCGATACCGGTGTGACTTTTGACCAGTTGATGGAACAGGCAAGTCCGGACATCAAAGCCGCGTTCGACCTGTATGTATTGGGTGGCGCGGCAACACCGACGGAGGAAGATTTCATTGCCGCACGCGATGAACATCTGCCGGCACTTCGAAAAACGCTCGCAGATTACTATCGCGACAACGATCTGGCCGCGATGATCTTTCCTGCAGCACAAATCGCGGCACCGCCGATCGGGCATGATGAGGAAACGATGATGAATGGCAAGACCGTTCCATTCGCGCCGGTCATCAGCCGCAACATTTCGCCGGGCAGCACTGGGAGCCTTCCCGGCATCATCGTGCCGGCCGATCTCAACAATGAGGGATTGCCTGTCTGCCTCGAACTCGATGGCCCGGCGGGCAGCGACCGGGCACTGCTCGGCATCGGCCTCGCTATCGAAAAGGTACTAGGTCACCTGCCACCGCCAGCCATCTAATCAAATTGGGGTCAGAGCCGGAAACGGACCCC
>JADFGH010000143.1 GCA_022567775.1 Pseudomonadota bacterium
ACGCACAAGCTGCGACGTTTTTCGTTAGCAAACTCGGCGGCAACGGCGTTGATCGCCGAAAGTGTTCCGCCAATCCCCATGCCGGTCACGACGCGCCAGAATGACAGGTCAACTATGCTGGTGGCAGTCGTCGCCATCCACATGCCAGTGGCCATCAACGTCACGCAAAAAAGAATAATGGGCCGCCGGCCCCAGGCGTCTGCAAAACGGCCCATGACAACGTTGCCGACAGCCATGCCCACGAGTTCCATGGACAGGACAACGCCGAGGGCGGCCCTGTCTATGCCCCACTCGCTCGATATGCCGGGTGCGGCGAAGCTGATCGCCAGCACATCGAAACCGTCAATCGCGCACAAAGCAACGGTGACAGCGACGACGATGACCTGCCGCAGGCTCATGTCGGAGTCCGACATTAGTTGTCGTGGATCCAAACTTTCCCCCTTTATTCGGAGACAGTTTACTTAAATATCCAGGATTCAACTAAACTGAGGTACAGATGGGGCACTAGGTACATCCCCGCATGGAGATTTGAGCGAACTTATTGCAAGAATAATGCAGGGAGGGTAAGGCTTATGCACATACTCCTGACGAGCATTCTCACTGTGCTGCTGTTGATCCTTTCACCAATCAGTTCGGGAGCTGACTTCGCGAAAGGCCAGCAGGCCTACAGTTCGGGTGATTACCAGGCAGCCATCATGGAATGGCAGCCGCTTGCCGAAGAGGGGCATGCCGATGGCCAATTCGGCATGGGACTACTCTATGCCAATGGATTCGGCGTGCCACTCGACGACGACCAGGCCCTCAAATGGTATTTGCTGGCCGCCGATCAAAAGCATGCCGAAGCGCAGTGCAATCTTGCGGTAATGCATGCAAATGGCTGGGGGGTACCGCAAAGCGATGCGGAAGCCTTCAAATGGTACAGCCTGGCCGCCGAACAGGGAATCACACAGGCGCAGATCGCTGTGGCCAGGATGTACTCCGGCGGCTTTGGTGCCGCTCAGGACAAGGTGCAGGCACACAAGTGGTTCAACATCGCATCTGAGCTTGGCGATTATGATGCCGCGTCCAAGCGCGACGACCTCGCCGGAAGAATGTCAGCGGATGAAATTGCCGCAGCAGCTCAGCTCGCAAATACCTGGTTGGAGAGTCACCAACATTTGCTGGTAAATCAGTGACGGTTGTCTGGGGACGCTGCTTCGTCGAGCTCGGTGAGGACGGCCTCCAGCAACGTGAACAAACTGGCGGTAAGCAGCGGGCTGACTGCAACCGGATAACTGCCGAAGCCGACCATCGCGAAATCGCGCTCATAGTCGAAAAAGGCGATCTGGCCGTGTACGCCGTTCATCAGGAATTGCTTGTTCCATGTGTCGTTGACCCAGAACTGGCTGCGGTAGTGCGCGAAGGATGCCCCGGGATCGTAATACGCGAATGCGTCGGACAATTCCTCATTCGGAGTTAGCAGGTCTTCGAAAAAAGCCTGGCTGACAATTTGTTCGCCCCGGTGGTTTTGTCCTTTGTTGAGCACCAGCATGGCAGTGCGCGCAAGATCCGGGAGTGTCAGACTGATCGCTCCCTGGACAATCGGCTGGCCAAATCCGTCCGTTCCCATCCCCGCCGGAAATTCAGCGCCGAGTCTTGACCAGAACTCCGCTTCAAAAAATTCCTCGAGAGACTTGCCTGATGCACCTTCAATGACCATTCCGAGTATGTCGGTCTGGATCGACGCGTAATTGAAGACTTTTCCCGCAGGATAGGATTTCTCATTGAGATTCTGCCGTACAAAATCCCGAAGACCTTCCGGGTCCCCATCCTGCCGGGTACGCCAGCCGATCGCGCGATCCTGGCGCCGTACATCGGAATTCGGATCCTCGTAGTCTTCCACGAATTTCATGCCGTCGCGCATATCCAGCACGTGCCGCACCGTCACGTCCGCCCACGCCATTTTGTCTCTCACTTCCGGCACGTATTTCGAAACCAGGTCGTCTTCGTCCAGGAGGTCTTTTTGCATGGCGATCTGCGTCAGCATGCCGATGAACGACTTGGAAGCCGACATGCCAATATGGCGCACATCTCTTCGCAGTCCGTTGCGATACGATTCGTGAATCACCTGTCCTTTATGGATCAGGATGAGTCCGCTGTTCCTGATGCGATCATTGAGCAATGCAGCGGCCGAAATGGACGTGCCGGTCGCAGGGTCGGTGACCATGATCAGCGCTAAATCGAGCTGATTCGCAGCGTACGAAAGCGGCGCAAAAGGCTGCTCACCCGGCGAGATCAGCAGTGTCGGGAAGATTTTTTCTGTCTGGGTGAATGTGAACGCGTTGAAGGGCGCGACGTCCCAGTTAGAGGCATCGACCCCGAACTCCTGGTTGATGACACCGGTCGCCTGTACCGGGCTGGGCTCTACGGCAATCGCGTTACCTGCCAGCATGAAAGCCAGGGCAGGGAAAGCCCCTGCCCGCGACGGACTGCTTTTCATTGATACCTCTACAATTGGCGGACGGTGCTATTCGGCCGCTGTCTCCAGGAAGCTTCCGGTACGCAGGAAGCGTATCGCATCCGCGATGACGTCATCACTCTGCATCATTGCGAAGTGAGAGTTGCTGACAATTTCGAAATCATCCATGCCCTCGACCTGGGTGCGTGCCACTGTCACTTTGCCGTCATCTTCGTCCGGCAACATGGCGGACATGAACGGGTTGGTGGTGCCGGTTCCTGCGATGACGCCGAGTTCAAAGTCTACGGGGCCTAATTGTGACGGGATGCTGTTCGCGTCAGTGCCGAGCTGCAGGCCGGCTACGCCTGAAATTATTCCGATCCCCGGCCAGTTCCTCATCGTGTCGATGACCTCGCTGCCCTGGTTGGGCGGGCCAAGCATGACGACGCGGCCTAAATCCGGGATCGGCTCCTGAGTGTGTGCGTAGCGCAGCAAGATGCCACCGAGCGAATGCGTTACAAAGTGAATCGTCGTGGCGCCGGTCTGCCTGCACTTCTGCAGGCCCTCGTTGATCACCATCGGTGCCATTTCCTCGATGGTGGCGGTTGACGATGGATAATCCACATTCGCCGTTGAAAAGCCATCCTGCTGCAGAGACTCGGCGAACTTGCCCATGGTTCGCCAGCTGCGATTCAAGCCATGTAACAAAACAACGCACTCCGTGCTTTTATTGTATTCAACCAGTTCCGTGCGCACCATTGTTGCGCAGCCCGCCAGCAATCCGAACATTGCGGGTAACAGCGCAAACACGCTCAATGGTCTTGAGATTTTCATATGACTGTTGGTCAAATAGCGCTCGGGATAGTTTCATATCCCGGTATCGTGGTGTTTAATTATATGTCAGACACTTCGTCTGTCGGAATCGTTTGAGCGCTGAGCAGCAGATTCTTTTGCACCTCACCGGGCGGTGATGCACTTCTTCGTACTCATATTTGCTGGCCGAGGCAATCGGGGATTAGCAGGCGTCAGTAACCTGCACGCCGCACTGCCTCGTGCAACCGGGTTGCGGCTTACTCGCCGTGGTCGTACGGGTTGCAGGAATACTTGCCCGAAGCGGCCAACTCTTCCGGATCTTCGAGACTCAGCTCGGTCTGCCCTTGCTGCAGGAGCTTTTCACATTGCTTCTGAATCAGGGACAGGCTCAGCGAAATGTTGGTCTGAGATAAGGGAGTGTCCGTACTGTGTTTTTTGTCCATCGTGTTTCTGCCGTGCCAATTTGTCGCTGTCTGGCGACATTCATTACTGTCGCAGTATAGAGACGGCCCGCTCGCCAAAACATGACATGGGTCACACTTTTTCACCTACTAACCTTATAATTCAATATCTTATGTAATATACGTAAGGTAGATTGACGCATGCGGGTCATACAGCGCGTTATCGAAACCCAAAAGAAAAGGCCCGCTATACGGGCCCTTTCCGCAACCGGCTTTTGTGTTGCTACGGTTTGATGCGATCGATGATCGTCATGACGATCACAGTAACTGCACCGGCGGTCGCCAGGGCACTCAGACTGGCAAGGGCATCGGTCAGGTAACCGCCAACAGCCGGGATCGGGCTCAATGCACCATGCACCAGGGCCAGGGTTAAGGCGAACACCATGTAAGTCAGTCGCCTGTCCTCCTCCACGAACCAGCCTACAACCAGGCCGAGAACCGCGATAATGACAGCAGACTGCGGTATGGCCACAAGGCCGGCCACGACCGCAAATAAAACCGCTACCAGCCTAACAATTTTTGCAGTATCCATTTTTATTCCCCTTTTATGATGTTCTTATTTTGTTTTTTTACGGCACTTTAATATCGTGCTTTTATGGACGGCGACAGTCTAGCAGCTATCGCTGCCTGGAGGGAAAACCTGAAAAAACAGTCAGTTAACCACTACTTGGCCGAAATAACAGGCCAGGTGTAAAAAAATATTTTCCCGCTTCGGAACTAATACCTGACGAGTGCCGAGCCCCAGGTGAACCCGGCGCCGAATGCCTCGAACAGCAATAACTCGCCCCGCTTGACGCGACCGTCCCTGACAGCCACATCGAGCGCCAGTGGAATCGATGCGCTGGATGTATTGGCGTGTTCGTCAACGGTGACAACGACCCGCTCCATAGGCAGGCCCAGCCTTTTCGCCGTCGCCGCGATGATCCGCAGGTTGGCCTGGTGGGGAATCAGCCAGTCGATATCGCCTTCGTCGATTTGATTGGCAGCGAGCGTCTCGCGAGCGATCTCCCCCAGGACGGCGACCGCCTTCCTGAAGACCTCGTGGCCTTTCATGTGAATGTAGGCGCGAGCCTTTCGAACCTGGTCATACCCGGACGAGATGCCCGCCGGTACCTGCAAAAGATCCTCGTACTGGCCGTCAGCATGGATGTGGGTGGAAATGACGCCAGGCGCTTCTGCCGCCCGCAGCACGACGGCGCCGGCGCCGTCACCGAACAACACGCAGGTGGAGCGGTCCGTCCAGTCGAGAATGCGCGAATAGGTTTCGGAGCCGATCAGCAGTGCGCATCCGGCGCCCCCGGTACGAATAAACCGGTCCGCGATATCCAGCGAGTAAATGAACCCGGAACAGGCCGCATGCACGTCAAACGCCGGAATATTCCGGATCTCCAGCTGGCGCTGCACAATGCACGCGGTGCTTGGAAAGACCTTGTCGGGCGTGGTCGTGGAGACGATGATCAGGTCGATGTCGCCGGTGTCGACGCCTGCTGCCTCCATCGCCTTACGGGCAGCGGCGACCGCCATGTCGGAGGTGGTTTCACCGTCTGCGGCAATATGTCGCCGTTTGATTCCCGAGCGCTCCCGTATCCATTCGTCGGTGGTGTCGACGATCTTTTCGAACTCCTTGTTTTCCATGACCCGTTCGGGCAGATAACCACCGGTTCCCGCGATCGTCGAATATGTCATCAGGAGGCTGTCCTTGTTGGGTGGCGTCAATCAGCAGTGGATGTGCGGTCAGCGCCGAATGAAATCAGCCAGTTCGCGAATTGTGGGATAGTCAAAGAGATCGCTGATATCTACTTTGCCTGGATGACGCTCATCTATGGCCAGCACGATTTCCGTGAGTGTAAGAGAACTGACGCCAACTTCAAACAGATTGTCGTCGGGGCCGATCTTCCGTTCTTTCGAAAATTCGCGGCAAATCAACTCGATCTCCCTCACCAGCGGGTCGTCATCAAGATCATCCCCGGCATCTGATGCCTCAGATAAGGCGCGAAGCTCCTCATTAAATTCGCCGTCAAGATACGCGCCAGCCAGCTTTACGCGCTGCACCTTGCCGCTGGTGGTCTTGGGTATGCGCGTTACCGGGATCACATGGTCGACCTCGAGACCTGCGTGTTCGCCCACGATGTCACGAACTGCACTTGCCAGTGCCTTGAATGAATCGACATCCTGACGATACAAAACAAAGATCACGAGTTCCTCGGTTTTGCTACTCGCCGGGGTGACGCCGCAGACGACCACTTTGCCAAGATCAAGTCCGTCGACCTGCGCAACAATATCTTCGATGTCATGCGGATAGTAATTCTGGCCGTTGACGATAATGATGTCTTTGGAACGGCCGGTGATGACGAGTTCACCATCGACGATGACGCCACAGTCGCCGGTACGCAACCATCGATCATCCGTGAACATTTCTGCTGCGGCTGCGTCATCGTCGTAGAGACCTTTGGTTACGCTTGCGCCGCTGACCTGAATGTTGCCGATCAATCCATCCTCAAGGACAGCATCCTC
>JADFGH010000144.1 GCA_022567775.1 Pseudomonadota bacterium
CAAAGTGCCTGACACTGAAGCTTAAGGAACCGCTAGTGCAGTAACCAGCAAAAGGTGGCTGACGAGAATAAGCAGAATGTCCACGCCTCATCAATATTGCATTACGCCGAAAGATCCAGGCGCGCACCTTTTTGAAGTAACGGTGACTGTTGCCAGGCCGAACCCGTCGGGACAGATTTTCACGATCCCCGCCTGGGTACCGGGAAGCTACATGATTCGTGATCTTGCCCGGCACTTCGTTTCGATTCGGGCGGACGTGGACGGGCAAGAGATCGGCCTGACGAAAATCGACAAGAGCAGCTGGCAGGCGGATGCCTGCGACGCAGCCATTACGCTGACTGCCGAGATTCATGCCTATGACCTCAACGTCAGGGGTGCTCATCTTGATACGACCCACGGATTCTTTGATGGTGCCTGTGTTTTTCCTGCGGTAGTCGGACAGGAAGACCATGTCTGCGAGCTTGAAATCCGGCCGCCCGCCGGCGCAGCGGGCAGCGAGTGGCGTGTGGCGACCTCGATGCAGGTTGTTAAAGCCGGGCAATACGGGTTCGGTACTTTTTCTGCAGAGGATTACGCCGAGCTGATCGACCACCCGGTCGAAATGGGCGATATCCAGATCGGCGAGTTCGAAGCCGGTGGCATTCCGCATGTAATTGCCGTTCGCGGCCACGTGCACTTCGACATGGCTCGAATTTGTCACGACCTCTCGACAATTTGCACCTACCAGCTAAAGCTATTGGGAACGCCAAAGAATTTTGATCGTTATGTGTTCCTCCTGTACGTGCAGCAAGACGCATACGGTGGGCTCGAACACCGATGGTCATGCAGTCTTGCGTGCAGCAGGGCTAACCTGCCCAAGCGCGGCGAGTCCGGCATTAGTCGGAAGTATCGGAAGTTTCTCACCCTGTGCAGCCACGAGTACTTTCATCTGTGGAATGTAAAACGCATGAGACCGGAGAAATTTACTCCTTATGATCTGCGCGCCGAAATACACACCGGTCTTCTTTGGGTTTTTGAGGGTATTACGTCTTACTACGACCACCTGGTGCTGGTTCGCTCCGGATTGATAAGCGAGAAAAGTTATCTTGAACACATCGCACGGTCGATCACCCGGCTCACGCAAACGCGAGGAAGGTTCAGGCAGACCATCGAGGAATCGAGCTTCGATACCTGGACCCGCTTTTACCGGCAGGACGCCAATTCAAGCAACGCGATCGTCAGCTATTACACGAAGGGTTCCCTGATTGCCCTCGCACTGGACCTGACCCTGCGGAAAGAGTCGGACGGCAAGTGCACGCTGGACGATGTCATGCGGGAATGCTGGTCGCGCTACGGTGAAGCAACGGAAGGTATGCCCGAGCGCGGACTGGAGACTGTCGCGCGCGCCGTTTCAGGATTGGAGCTCGCCGATTTCTTCGAGCGATTTGTACGAGGTACGACCGATCTCCCGTTGCAGGGACTGCTCAGGGAAGTCGGCGTCAATCTTCATATGCGCCCGGCCGATGACAGTAAGGATGTCGGTGGCAGGCCTTCGGCAGAAGATGCCAGGCCGCCTCCCTGGATTGGTGCCAAACTCGTTGAGCGCGCAGGCGTCAGCAAATTCAGCGTGGTGCACTCGGGGAGCCCCGCAGAAAAAGGCGGCATCGCACCGGGAGATGTCGCTGTTGCCCTCGACGATTTAAAGCTCAACGCTTCAACCCTGGATTCCCGATTACGAGAACATCACGTTGGTGACGCCGTAACTATTTCGGTATTCCGGGACGAACATTTGATAAGATTTACGGTCAGGCTTGGCGCGCCACCCGAAGACACCTGTTATCTTGAACTGGAAAGCGATCCCGACGCCGAGACAGAGAAATTACGCACGGCCTGGTTAACGGGCAACTAACAGGTTTTTCTACGATTCTTCCTGCCGTCACAGCAATGCCAGTGAGTGCTTCAGTATCTCGATCTGAAATTCTGTTTGCAGTGGCTGGATTTCACCATCCAGGTGCGACGGCACTGGTCCCTCCGCAATCAAGCTGACCGAATGAACTCTCGCACACGTCACTTCGGGTGCGCTGATATGACTACCCTTGATCAATTGTGGCAGCAACGAAAAAATACGCAGCCGCCCGACGGGCTGAATAAAGACCAGATCGAGAAACCCGTCATCATTCCTCGCCATCGGCGCAATCTGAAACATGCCACCGATGGAGGCGCCGTTACAAACCTCTACGAGGGTAACGGGACCGTCGTACTTGGTTGAGTCGTAGCGCATCCGTACGCCCGGTGTAATTACTCCGTCCCAGACACCCCGGAACACCGCAACGAGGTAAACCAGATCGCCAAGTGGCAGACGAATATCGCGTGCAATGCGATTGATTTTTGCATCAAAGCCAATGCCGGCCCCGTTGGCAAAGTACCGATCATTCATGCGGCCGGCATCTATGTAGCGCAACGGCACGTCACTGCGGATCCGCTCAGCGAGCAACCTGGTTGCATCTTCCCAGTGCAATGGTATTGAACAGGCTTTGGCGAAGTCGTTACCGGTACCGAGTGGAATCACACCGAGTGCAGTTTGCGAGGCGGATCGCAGTATTCCGTTAACTGCCTCGTGAACACTACCGTCGCCGCCGGCAACAATTATTCGATCCGCACCTGCGGATGCAGCCGCAAAAACCTTGCATTCAATATCGCCTGCAGCAGCGCTGCGGATCTCTTCACAGGCAACGCCGCTGTCGGCCAGCAAGCGGCAGATCGGCTCAGCACGCCGGGCGGCGCGTCCCCTGCCGGCGGCCGGATTGATAAAAAGCGGAATGGGGCGGTTTTGCATTATCTGATCGCCCAATGCATTGGTAGGCTGATGCTACAATGCCCTTCCGTCTGGTACAAAATTGCCCGTTTCGGTAGATGTTAGAACTCAGCGTCAAGTTTCTGCTCAGTTACTTCATTGGCTCGGTGATGGGGTCGATGCTTGTCGGCCGGCTTCGGGGTGGTGTGGATATCCGGACCATGGGCAGCGGCAACGCCGGCGGAACCAACGCACTGCGCACCCAGGGCTGGATTTTCGCACTCGGGGTTTTAATCATCGATATCGGCAAAGGCGTGCTGGGCGCCGGGGTCGTGCCTGCGCTCGACTTGCCATTTATTGCTACCGATCCCGCGCTTTCGCGAGACTGGCTAACGATGTGTTGTGCTGCTGCCGCAGTTATCGGTCATGTCTGGCCAATGTGGCATAGCTTTCGTGGTGGCAAGGGCGCCGCAACGCTGGCTGGTACTCTCGCTGTTTTGTCACCCGATCTGATACTCCCGGTTCTCCTTGTCTGGGCAATTACCCTGACGTCATTCGGTTACGTCGGCCTTGCGACAATGGCTGCCGGAGCCGCCGCACCGACATACCTTGCGGCAACCCGTCTTCCTGAGGATCAGCCACTTTTTATTTATTGCGTCGCCATGGCCCTGTATATCATTTTCAGTCACCGCTCCAATCTTCAGCGCATGCGTGATGGAACCGAATCAAGGCAAGCACGTCTGATGCTGTTTCGAAGACAACGCTAAGCAATGAAATGAGTTTGCTGACTGCTGACAATATTCGCGAGCCCATCAGTGGAGAATCTCGCTCCCATCTCGACATTCTCGAAGTGTTCGCCGAGATCGAATCTACGAATAGTTTTCTCCTCGACCAGCCTTGCCCGTCGCCAGGCCGGTATCGCGTCGCACTGGCTGAGCACCAGACTGCCGGCCGCGGCCGCATGGGTCGCAGCTGGTGTTCACCGCCGGCGTCCGGACTGTGCATGTCGATGGCATTCACGTTCAGCAGCATGCCGGAGAATTTTCCGAGCCTGTCTCTCGCAGTCGGCATCGGTATCGTGCAAGCACTCGAACGCTTCGGAATTCGCGGTATAAGCGTGAAATGGCCCAATGACATCGTTGCGCGGGGCGGCAAACTTGGTGGCGTGTTGTCAGAAGTCCTGCCTGCGAATGCGCAGGGCGTAACCGTTGTCGTCGGAATCGGCCTGAACATAGACCTCGAAAACACGGACACAGAATCCCGGGTCACGAGTCGCCTCGGCCGGGCGGTTGATCTGGCGTCCTGTTGTGATGAATTGCCTTCCCGTTCTGTTATTTCGGCAGCACTTATTGAGTGTCTCTTTGACACAATGGTTCGTTTCGAGGCCGACGGATTCTCGCCGTTCTATGCAATGTGGCAGAGATACGATTGGCTACGCGGACTTGAGATCACGATCGAAACATTCGATGGGCTGGTCGAGGGAGTTGCCGACGGTATAGACAGCGACGGCGCGCTACTCCTCAAAACCAAAGGCGAATGGAGGCGTTTCACCACAGGCAGTGTGACCCTCAACGGGCAAGCGGATGGCGTTCAGTGACTGATCGCCGGGCGTTGCTGTTTGACGTTGGCAACACGCGTTTGAAATGGGGCGTGCTGGAGAATGATCGAATCGTGCGCAGTGGCAGTATCGATCGTGACAAACTCAAGAGGCAGGGATTCGCGCCACTAACCACCCGCCTGCCGGCAAACGTGGATTACGTATTGGTGAGTAATGTTGCCGGTACGGCGTTCGCCACCCGCCTTGCCGGCGTAATCGGCATCCATTGTGGCACCGACGTTCACTTTGCCCGATCCGAGAAAGAAGCCTACGGCGTCAAAAGCGGTTACCGTCAGCCAAGACGCCTTGGCGTCGACCGCTGGGTCGCTTTGGTTGGCGCGCGTGCACAGACCGGCTCCGCGGTTTGTGTCGTCGATGCAGGAACGGCGGTAACGATCGACGCGATGGATAATACCGGTCAGCATCTGGGCGGCCAGATTATCCCGGGGCCCAGGCTGATGGCCGCTGCGCTCAGCAGGGAAACAAGCGACATAGGATTGCCCTCAGGAACCCCCAGGGATCCTGGTTCCGGCATGGGATTGTTTGCCAGGAATACCGGCGACGCAGTACAAAGCGGAACACTGGGTGCCGCCTGCGGCGCAATCGAACGGGCTTCGAAGACTATGCGCTCTGCCGGCCTGCGGCCCAAAATCGTATTGACCGGAGGAGACGCGTCGCGCATCCTAAAGCAGCTTGATTGTAATGTCCTACATCGGCCGCATCTGGTTCTGCAGGGTCTGGCGCACATGGTGCAAAGCAAGACATGAGAAATATCTTAATGCTCCTGGTGTTGGCAAACGTCCTTTATTTTTTGTGGGACCGTTTCGTCACAGAAACGGACCAGTCCGGCGTGGACGTAGTTGACGAAAGCCAGCTCGGGCCTCCGCTGGCAGTCTCAAAAACCAGGGTCGCAGAGGCTGCCAGGAGCGTCGGCGCTGTCCTGGGGTCCGGAAAACCTTCGGACCTGGCTGCGGTTGTCGGCAGGTCCTGCATCAGCATTTTCTTCAAGATGAAAGCTGAAGCAGAGGGCGCGGTCGCCGCCTACAGAAGCGAAGGTATGCGGGCCAGCTTGCGCAGCACACAGGGACAGGTCTTCGTTGGGAACTGGGTGCAGATCAGGAACATACCGAATCTCAAAATCGGTGCTGCGATGATCCAAAAACTTCAACTGGGCGGCATCACAGACACTTATCTGATGGATGACGAGAGCGGTCAATTCAAAATTTCATTGGGTCTTTTCGGCGAAATGAGCCGCGCGGAAAAGATCGAGTTGCAGGCGAAGTCGCTTGGTCTACCGGCGGACATCACCCCGCGAACGCGGGATGCGACGATTTTCTACGTCGATATCGGTTTGCCGCCGGGCAGAGGCGCAGGCGCCATGATCGAGAAATACGGTGAAGTGCGCGTATTGCTGCGCGAAAAAGGGACCTGCCCAAGATCAAACTGAATTCGGGGACAGTTTACTTAATTGCTAAATTTGTCAAATATTGGTGCGGTTGCTTCAATTGAAAATCAGACTTGGCAATCAAGTAAACTGTCCCCAGAATGTGCTGCAGAGCCAGGGATGGCAGCGACAATTTTGATTTTGCCGGCATAGCTCAGTTGGGTGAGCCGGCAAGAGCCGAAGCGCTGCTTCGGCCCGGCGAACGCCACGTCAGGACGACGTGGCTGGCCTTTCGAGTACTGCGATGCAGAGCCAGGGATGGCAGCGACAATTTTGATTTTGCCGGCATAGCTCAGTTGGTAGAGCAACTGATTTGTAATC
>JADFGH010000145.1 GCA_022567775.1 Pseudomonadota bacterium
CGGCGGGGTAAGGTCTCGCTGCGCCCAAATCTGATCAACGCGAGAATGATCAGCCCGGTGGACGAACCGATACGGCTTTGCGCCAGGGTTTTGCCGACGAGGATCGAGTCCATCGGCACACGCATCATGAATGTCTGTTCCTGCAGTTTGTAGCGTGCCCGCAAACTGCGCTGGCTTTGATGCCTGCCGCGGTCAGACTTTGTTTTTGGCAGCAGCAAGCGGCCGGCCAGGGCGACGAAAATCACCCCGATAATCATTATAGAACCGCCAAGCGGCGTGAAATCGAAAAGCCCGAATGGTTCGTAGCCGTTCTGGGCCATTATCTCGCTGACCAGCAGGTTGGGCGGAGTACCGATCATGGTCGTCAGGCCGCCTAACAGGGTGGCATACGCCAGCGGCATCAACAGGCGTGATGGCGGGATTCTCGTGCGTCTTGCTACGTCGATAACGACCGGCAACATCAGGGCCGCAACCCCGATGTTGTTCATGAATGCGGACAGCACCGCCGCAGTGATCATGATGACGATGACCATCGCGAATTCCCGCCGGCCTGCCAGGCGGATGACCTGGCGCCCGATAATATCCGCGATGCCTGTTCGCGTCAGTCCCGCGCTCAGGATGAACATCGCCCATACGGTAATGACGGCACTGTTGCTGAAGCCGGCGAACGCTTCCGTGGCGGAAACCAGGCCGGACACTGCCAATGCACACAGGACCAGCAGCGCGACCAGATCCATGCGAATCACTTCGCTGACAAAAAGAATCAACGAGGTGACCAGAATGCCGAGAACGAGTGCGATTTCAAAAGTCATTAATCGCGTTGGCCTGTACTGCTGAGGAGTCCTGGATGAGAATGCAGTGATTTTATACACGACAGTCATCCCATAAGCCAAAGGTCCTGGATCGATCGATGAAAAGCGAAGAAACATACCGGCCGCAAATTAAGCGACGTTCGGCGAGACACCGTATCCGGGGAGTTGATTACCAGGTAAGCGAGTGGGGAGACAGAAGCCGGCCGCTGCTGGTCCTGCTGCATGGCTTTAACGATACCGGCTCTTCATTCCAGTTTTTCGTCGATGCGCTGACGAAAGACTGGTTCGTCATTGCGCCGGACTGGCGCGGCTTCGGCGAATCCGTGCATCGCGCGCAGAGCTACTGGTTTCCGGACTACATCGCCGACCTGGACGTGCTGCTCGACCTGTACAGCCCACAAGACCCCGTGCGGCTGCTCGGACACAGCATGGGCGCAAACATTGCCGGATTGTACGCAGGCATCATGCCCGAGCGGGTTCAAGCGTTCATCAACGTAGAGGGCTTCGGTCTCCCGGAAAGCAATCCGCACAACGCGCCCGCGAATTACCGGCGCTGGATAGAGAAAAGCCGGGAAATGCAGGCGTATTCGACTTACCAGAATTTTTCACAACTGGCGCAGCGCATCCGCAAACGCAATCCGCGCATGGCGGCAAACAAGGCTATGTTCGTCGCAAACCTATGGGCAGAGCAGAAAGACGATGGCAGCGTCGTGTTGCGTACCGATCCCGCTCACCGCCTCCCCAATGCCGTGCAATACCGGCGCGCCGAGGCAAGAGCCTGCTGGGAGAAAATCACGGCGCCGGTGCTTGTAGTGAAGGGAGCAGAGAGCGATTTTTTTTCCAGGGCAGCGAAACTTGCGGGGCCGCACGAGATCGATGCGTTCACAGCGGCAGAGTTGATAGAGATCCCGGGCGCAGGCCACATGGTGCATTTCGAGCAGCCGGGCGCGCTGGCCGCTGCTGTCGAGAAATTCCTGACCTGAAATGCTTCGCCGGCTTGTGTAAATACATCCAGTACTGTATAAAAAAACAGTTATGGCGTATGCGGCTGAAATACAAACAGACTACCTGGAACTCCTGAACCCCGCGCAACGGCAGGCCGCCTCGTTTGGGCAAAAAGCAGCCAAGGGCACTTTTGTGGCAGGGCCATTGCTGGTGATTGCCGGCGCAGGCACCGGCAAGACGATGACGCTCGCGCATCGCGTTGCACACCTGATCATCCAGGGCGTCAGCCCGGAGCGCATTCTGCTCCTTACTTTTACCCGGCGTGCCGCCCAGGAGATGACCCGGCGCGTGGAGTCGATCGTTCGCCAGGCGCTTTGTGGCAGCAACGGGCCACAGGTTGCCCAGGGCATCCTGCCCTGGTCCGGCACCTTTCATTCGGTCGCCAATCGCCTGTTGCGACGCTACGCGAATAACCTGGGACTCGATCCCGGATTCTCGGTGCTCGATCGTGGAGATGCCGCCGATCTGATGGATGTCGCGCGCCACGAACTGGGTTTGTCGCAGAAGTCCCGGCGATTTCCAAAAAAAGATACCTGCCTCGCGATTTATTCGCGCTGCGTCAATACACGCAAACCGTTGCTCGATTCCCTGGATGAAACCTATCCGTGGTGCGCCGACTGGGAGCAGGAATTGCGGACGCTGTTTCGTCACTACGTCGAGCGAAAACAGAACAGCCAGGCACTCGACTACGACGACCTGTTGCTTTACTGGTGTCACCTGGTCGCCGACGCCGAGCTTGCGACAGAAATCGGCTCCTGGTTCGATCACGTGCTGGTCGATGAGTATCAGGATACGAACCTGCTGCAGGCCGATATTCTGAACGCGATCAAGCCGGAAGGAGACGGCGTGACTGTCGTCGGCGACGATGCACAATCGATCTATTCGTTTCGCGCCGCCGAGGTCGACAACATCCTGAATTTTCCCGACCAGTACATGCCGCCGGCCAGGATCGTGTGTCTCGAGGAGAATTACCGGTCGACGCAGCCGATTCTCGACAGCGCAAATTGCCTGATCGCCGAGAGTGAGCGTCAGTACAAAAAGAATCTGTTTTCCAGGAAACAGGGCGGCGCAAAACCGGCCTATGTAACGGTCGAGGACGGTGATGCCGAAGCGGAGTATGTCGTTGAGGCGATTCTTGCCAATCGCGAAGAGGGTATGCAACTCAAGGACCAGGCGGTACTTTTCCGGGGTTCGCATCATAGCGACCGCCTGGAACTCGAGCTGGTACGTCGCAACATCCCCTATGTGAAATACGGCGGCCTCAAGTTTCTTGAGGCCGGCCACGTAAAGGACCTGTTATCCATACTCAAATGGGCGGAGAACCCGAAGAATCAGATCGCCGCTTTTCGCGTGCTCAAACTGCTCCCCGGCATGGGGCCGTCCTTCGCGGCGCGAAGTTTCGAGTTCCTGGCCGGCAATAGTCATGCGTTTTCCTCACTTGATGAATTCACGCCGCCGTCCGCGACGCGGACAGACTGGCCATTGTTCTGCAAATTGATGACGTCGCTGTCGTCAGCTGAACCTGCTGACAAGAGCTGGCAGTCGCAATTAGGTGAGGCACGCCGCTGGTACCAACCGCATCTTGAGCGCCTTTACGATGGTCTCGAAACCAGGGAGGCGGACCTGGAGCAGCTTGAACAGATCTCGGGCCGCTATCCGACCCGGGAAAGGTTCCTGACGGAATTGACGCTCGACCCGCCGAGTGCTGCAGGAGACCTGGCCGGAGATCCACACCTCGACGAGGACTATCTCATTCTGTCGACCGTGCATTCGGCCAAAGGTCAGGAGTGGGATTCGGTATTCGTCCTTAATTTTTCCGATGGAAATTTTCCATCCGAATTCGCGACCGGCAAACCCGAAATGATCGAAGAAGAACGACGCCTTCTCTACGTTGCGATGACGCGGGCCAGGCAATCATTGCAGTTGATTGCGCCGTTGCGCTACCACGTTACCCAGCAACGGCGTGATGGCGACCGGCATGTTTACGGTGCGCGCAGCAGATTCATGACCGACAATTTGCTGGCGACGATGGACTCACAATTCCGTGGCCGCAATGAATCGACAAGCAATCGCCTGGGCCCCAGAACCAACAAACGGCTGGACGTTGCCAGCCGCTTGTTGGAGATGTGGTAACCATCGCAGGAGCGGCGCCCCGCCGCGATCCCGCAAGAGCGGCATCTTGCGGCGATTGGCTCAGATTTCAGATTGGCGATCGAGCTACTCCCAAAACGACCGGCATAGACTCGTCCTCCATCGTCATTGCGAATGCCTCCTCGACACCAAGATTGATCAGCCCTGACTCCTTGTAAGCACCGCGTATACGCTCGATCGGCATTTCGCTAAGCCAATCCCATTGCACAAACAGTCCTCCCGGCTTGAGCGTGGATGACAGATCACGAAGGGTCAAATTGTAGTCCGGCAAAAAACCACAAACAGATGAGGCAACGACAACGTCAAACTTTTCTGAAAGCTCCGGATTTTCGTTGATCGCTGCGGTGTCAATAGCGGTTACCAGTGGAGTGATATTGCCGATGCGTTTGTTTATTACCTTGCTTTGCAGCACATCAATCATTGCCGCGGAGATGTCAACCGCCACGATGTGCCCACAAAGTGGAGCGAGCTTCTCAGTCAACAGGCCGGTACCACACCCAAAATCCAACACGCGACTCTCTGTTAGATCGGAGACCAACGGGGCGATCTTGCGGTTCCATGACTCGAAAGCTCGCTCCGCATAAAGACGCGTATCCGCCCTGGCATCCCAACCAGTTGCTAACTCGTCCCAACTATTTTGTGTCATGGTGTAATTAGTGCCAGGCTCCAACAACAGTTCCCGCTGTCGCAAACAGGACAACGTTGTAGCCGGCATTAATCAGGAACAGGCGCAAGGATCGCTGTTCGAACAAATAAGTAATTCCATAAGCGGTCGCCACCCAGAAGACACCGATCAACAGACCGCTGTACAAGCCGCTTCGCCACGAGCTGTCCGTGCCGACCAATGCAGCAAGTGCCGTTACCGCGAGAAACTGCAACACGATTGTGCCGCCAAAGGTTTTTGGCATGTTTGCGTTGTTAACGGCTTCCTCTGTAAGACCGACTTCCTCCATCCAGGCGCTGCCAAACAATGCTTTTGAGTACCAGAGTCCGCCGATTGCAAATGCGACGAAAGTAGCAACGACGACGGCCAGCCAGTTGATACCGGCCAGCGAATGGGCAAGGTTCATCCTGCTCTCCTTCTTGTTATTGCGAGTGGGAGTTTAGCAGAGCTGAATATCATAAATGCGCTCAGCCAGCCCTTGATATTATGCAATCCTGAAGCTGCAGAGCGTCACAGATTCGTGTCATTCAGCAAATTTCACATTCTTATCGTGAACCTTGTCACAATTAGCTTGCTCTAATTAAGATATACCTGAATCGTCTTTTGCATGCAGGAGACCAAAGAATGGCCTGTCACACAGTGAGCGACCGGGTTGTACCGGTGCATAATCTTCGCGACTACTTTCGTGAATCGATTGACGCTGCAATCGAACATCAGGGAGTCAAGGTTGACCCCCATGCAGCCCACTACGTCGTAAATCTGCTCACACTATTTTCTCGTTCTGAAGATCTTTACCAAGATCACGGTGATTCGTACGGAATCAAACCGTTGGCGCTAATGATGGTGGATGCTGCAGATGCACCAACTGTCGCAGAGAGAAATTTTTCCCTTCAGCGCATCGGAGACGTGGCGTTATTCATCGCCGGATTCTTCGCAGATAGCCTCGCGCACAAAATAGTCGACCTTGATTACTACATCAATATGGGTGGCAATGCATATGGTTCGCTGTCCCAGGAAATACGCGGCACGTTCCGTGGTCAGGCACTGGCCGGTGTATATAGAGAACTCGCCAGAAAGTTTCAGATCGTTGTTGACGTGCTGAACGAGGTAAGGGACAGCGCAAGGCAATCATCGGATATCGACCTGCTGCGAACCTACGAAGTCTGGTTGTTAACGGGTAGCAAGCGTGCCGCTGAGTTGTTGAAACAGAATGGCGTCATTCCCGTGGCGCAATCTGTCAGCCGCAATCACCACTGATGCTCTCGCAACTGCAAGATCACCTTGCCAGCATATACGGGGTTGACCCTGGATATGACGTCAATGACTTTCTGATTACTGACCCGGTTGTCGCACGAATGCTCGGCAAGGGTTCCCTGGTCCCGGAAACTGAAGAATCGGTGTTACTGCGGGAAGATGAAGACGGCCTCGCGCTCAGTGTGTTTCTTGATAGTGCGATGTTGTCGCGCCTGGAAGATTCGAATCCGCTGCAGGA
>JADFGH010000146.1 GCA_022567775.1 Pseudomonadota bacterium
GCCGGACGCCCGGGGATAGCTGCCGTGCTGATGACGACGTCGGAGACCGCGATTTCCTTTTCGAGCGCCTCCTGTTGCTGCGCTTTTTCGTCGTCGGTCAGTTCGCGCGCGTACCCGCCCTCACCTTCGGCGGACACGCCGGTCTCAACGAACTTCGCGCCGAGCGACTCCACCTGTTCCTTGGTTGCGCCGCGCACATCATAGGCTTTGACGACTGCGCCAAGCCGCTTGGCTGTCGCTATTGCCTGCAATCCAGCGACACCGGCACCGATCACGAGAACCTGTGCAGGCCGTATCGTGCCCGCGGCTGTCGTCAGCATCGGGAAGAATTTGTTGAGGGTGGTTGCAGCAATCAACGTTGCCTGGTATCCGGCAACGGCAGCTTGTGACGACAAGACATCCATGCTTTGTGCACGTGAAATTCGCGGCACGAGCTCCATGGCGAAGCCAACGTGCTTTTTGCTCTGCAATGCTTTGACGAGGTCCGGGTTGTTATGGCCGTACATCAGGCCGACAACCACGGAGCCATCGCCAAGTTTGTTGACAGCATCCGCGTTAGCGGGTTGTACCGTAAACAAAAGATCGCACCTGGCAAGTACGCCGCCCGAGTCGGTGAACTCGACATCTGCATATTCATCATCGGGAATCTGCGAGCCATCGCCGGCGCCATTTTCCATAACCACCGAAACACCGAGCTTTTGCAATTTTCCGGTGATTTCGGGGGTTAGTGCAACCCGGGTTTCGCCTTCGAGATTTTCCTTTAGCACGCCAACAGTCAGCGGCATCGTCACTCTCCGTCTTTGATATCTGGCCTAATTTGCCCCGCAAGACCTCATCAGAGAATCAGATGATTCCCCTGGATTGGTATTTTTGAGGTCTGCGGCCGGGACTATACGTCACATTCGTATCATGTGAAACGCGAATAATGACATGGCATGCGCTTCTCGAAAACTGACGGTTTATTTGATTTTTGCGGGCTGACGGGCAATATACGGAGTGTAAGTCTGGAGGCTCATTTATATGATATGTGGCAGCGCATCAGATATCTCGCAACAGGTCCTGCGGACCGATGTAGCGGGAATGCCGCTTGAGTGGATCGACTACCGTGAAGCGGTTCGTCTTTACCATATCGAGCAGGTCGCGTATGCCTGCGGTTCCCGGCTGTACACGGTATTCGGTGGCTACAGTGCGTTTAACGGCCGCCGCAGCAAGATCCACGTCAACTCGATCATCGCGACTGAAGGCACCAGCCAGGGCCTGTCTTTCGTCAGGGATCGCTACGTGCCACCCCTGAACAATCGCACCCTCTTCAAGCGCGACGCCAACCTTTGCCTCTATTGCGCAATGCGGTTCCAGACGCGGGACCTGACCCGCGATCACATCACACCGTTGTCGCTCGGCGGCAAGGATGCCTGGAACAACGTCGCCACCGCCTGCAGGCGCTGCAATAACCGCAAGGGTGGCCGGACGCCGGAGCAGGCGGCCATGCAACTGGTCGCGGTGCCGTTTTCGCCAACCTATGCCGAGTATATTTATCTCAAAGGTCGCAGGGTCCTTGCCGACCAGATGCAATACCTGCTTGCGCACATTCCGCGCTCCAGTCCGTTGCATGCCAGGCTCTCGGATCACCTTTCAGAGGGTGTTGATATATTCGATGAGTCGGTTCTAAGCCGGTTTTAGCATGAGGCGATGCAATACTTAATTGATGCCAGCGTTTATGTATTTCGGGCCTACTACTCCATGCCCGATGACATGGTCGATGACGAGGGCAATCCCATCAACGCGTTGTACGGTTACTGCCGTTTTCTCGGCGACTTCATGGAACAGGTCAAACCGGAGTACATTGCGGTGGCGTTCGATGAAAGTCTGTCGACTTCGTTTCGCACCGAAATCTACCCCGAGTACAAAGCGAATCGCGAGCCGACGCCGCCGGAGCTGAAACGTCAGTTCGGGCAATGCCGTCGTTTCACCGAGGCGCTCGGTCTGATGTCGTGCGCGCACCCGAAATATGAGGCGGACGACCTGATTGGCACGTTGGTGATCGACGGGCGCGAACAGGGCCGGCCCTCGACCATCGTGACCCGCGATAAAGATCTCGCACAACTTCTGAGCAAAGAGGATGTGTTCTGGGACTTCGCAGGAAAAGGAAAACTGAAATACCACCAGATACCGGAGACCTTCGGTGTCTGGCCCGAGCAGATTGCGGATTTCCTGGCGCTTGCCGGCGACAGCGTCGACAACATCAAAGGCGTCCGCGGCGTCGGCAAGAAAACCGCCGAAGCACTGTTGGCGCATTTCGGTTCGCTTGAAGATATCTATGCAAATCTCGATACCGTGCACGAAGTCAACGTGCGCGGCGCAAAAACCCTCGGCGCAAAGCTCGAAGCGCACAAAGAAGATGCGATGCTTGCGCGACGATTGACGGGCATTGCCTGCGACGCGCCGTATGAAAGACCGGAGACAGGACTGAGACCGCTTGCACCCGATCTGGGTGCCATCAATGCGCTTTATGATGAGGCAGGCATTGGCATGGCATTGCGGCGCCAGGCCGAGAGGGTGTCGGATTTAAGATAACAAGACCGTGGAATTGGCCACATGCCCGAATGGCAGACATTGTTTTCGGCACTTCGCGAACACGACATCATCGTGTCGGACCGGGATATGCCGCGCCCTGTCGGCGGCGGCGATATCAGTGCCGCCTGGCGAGTCAAGACCAAAGACAACGCGGTTTTTCTAAAGACAGGCCCAGCCAGTTCCTACGACATGTTTCTCGCCGAGGCTGAGGGCCTCAGGGAACTCGCCAAAGCCGATGCAGTGCGCGTGCCTGAAGTGCGGGGTTGCGTTCGGTCGGCTGCCGAGAGCCTGCTGGCACTTGAATGGATCGACTTCGATCTGCCGGGTCCTGACACCGAAAGGATGTTAGGGCAGCAACTGGCGAAACAGCATCGATACTGCAACGATCGATTCGGCTGGCGCCGGGACAACACCATTGGCTCGACACCCCAGCGAAACCTGTGGAACGATGACTGGATCGAATTCTTCACCGAGGACCGACTCGGCTTTCAATTGATACTGGCTGCGAAGAAAGGCTTCACCGGCGAACTGCAACAGGAAGGCGACCGTTTGCTGTCCAATATCGGGCAATTCTTCAGTGGCTACTGGCCGGAGGCCTCGTTGCTGCATGGCGATCTGTGGGGAGGTAACTGGGCATCGTCGGACGGCAAGCCCGTCATATTCGACCCTGCTGTTTACTACGGCGACCGCGAATCGGACATCGCGATGACAAAACTGTTCGGCGGCTTCAGCGCAGAGTTCTATCGCGCTTATGAAGAAGCCTGGCCGTTGGCGGCCGGCAGCGACAAAAGAATATTGATCTATCAGCTCTACCATGTCCTGAATCATCTGAACCTGTTCGGCCAGTCCTACCTCGGCCGCGCGCTCGGCATAATCAGGACTCTGTTATAATGTTTCGGTATCTGAGCTGACGCTCCTACTCTTCTTCGCCGCCGTCCTTTTCCTCATTCTCGTCGGTTTCAGTGACTTCATATAATTCGCCGAGGAAATCTTCCTTGAACAGGTAAAGCATGGTTCCTTCCGGCGCTTGCAGCGCCATGAATGCCCCTTCGAAACCGGGAAATTCCTTGAATGTGAAACCGTGCTGTGCAATGGCCGTCCACACGGAATCCTTGTCGTCACAACGAAAACACAGGGATGGGCCGTTTAACGCGATACTTTCGCTGAGGCCCAATGACATTTCGCCCGCATTGAAGCGCATGTGTGTGGTTGGTTCTTCACGCAGGCGTAACAACTCGGGTGCCAGCGGCGCCCAGAACTGTGCGGCCCGCATTGCGTCCTTGACTGACAGGCTGATTTCGAACCAGCGGCCACACAGCGAGTTGTCGGTGTCTTCATCGGCGAGAGCAAAAGTCCTGGCTTCAATCATCGTGATCATGTTTTCGTCGCGATCAAGAAAGCCAAGTTCGTTGAAGACGTCCTCGCCGATATTGAGGTATTGAAAGTCGAAGCCATGATCCGACATCGACCGCGCCTGGCGCGCCAGGTCCTGGTGCAAAAAGGTTAGTGCCGGCCCTTCGAATTTTCCGTCGTGCAGGCCGATATTCAGCTCGCCATCGCTAACTACGGCATACTTGTGCGACCAGACATCGCTGATCTCGAGTTCCTGGAATCCGAGCAGTTTGTAAAAGCCCAGTGACTGGATGATATCGGTCGTTGGGATGCTGAATTCCAGGAAGCGACCGAGCAAATGTTTCTGTTCGTTCATCCAGCCACTATCGCTCTGCGCCCATTTCGCGGGCGCGTTGCAGACTTTTTTCCATCTGTCGTGCAGCTTCGGAAAGGCTCCAGTCTGGCGACGCCTCGGGCCAGCCTGCGACATTTTTTTCGATGGTCCGGCTTAAGAAAGCAATATGATCATCCCGCGCATTCAGCGCGGGGATGTAACGCAACTCTCCGCCGCCGGCTGTGGCGAATAACGCCGCTTCCGTCATCGCAATCTCTTCAAGTGTTTCGAGGCAATCTGCGGCAAATCCGGGGCAAATTACGTCGACTTTGTCCATCTTATCGCGACCCCATTTTTTCAGGGTTTCGTCCGTATAGGGACGCAGCCATTCTTCCCGCCCGACACGCGATTGAAAACTGAGCTGCCAATAGTCGTCATCGAGTTCCAGTTCGGCAGCGACCAGTCGCGCCGTCTTCTGGCACTGGCAGTGGTAGGGGTCACCATTTAGAAGTGTGCGCTTTGGCAATCCGTGGAATGACATGAGCAAACGCTCGCCACGCCCGTGCATATCCCAGAAATCGCGAATGCTGGTAACAAGTGCGGAGATGTAGCCAACAGCATCGTGATAGTGATTGATAAACCGGAGTTCCGGCACCCAGCGCCTGTTCGATAATGCTGCCGTGACGGCATCGAAAACGGATGCTGTCGTCGTTCCCGAGTATTGCGGATAAAGAGGCAGCACGACGATCCGCCTTACGCATTGATCGAACATTTTTTGTAACGCGGTTTCTATAGAAGGCTTGCCATAGGACATGGCAAGCTCGACGTTGACCGCGCCTGACAGCCTTGCCGACAATTTCTCCTGTACAGCGTCCGCAATGTCGATGGAATGCAGGAGCAAAGGCGACCCCTGCTCCGTCCAGACCTTCTGATAAGCCTCGGCAGACGCCGCCGGGCGAGTTCGAAGGACGTATCCATGTAGCGCTACCAGCCAAAGCAAGCGCGAAAACTCCACCACGCGTGGATCCGACAGGAATTGCCTGAGATAGCGACGTACCGCGTCCGGCGTCGGTTCATCGGGAGTGCCAAGGTTAACGAGAAGGACGCCGAGAGACTCGGGGAGTCCGTGCTCATACTGCGGCGATGAATCAAATGGTGGCATATTGACTTGACACGGACAGCCTTGCTGCGTAAGTGCCTGACACACATTACTAAATCGTCAGGACCGACGCCAGTAATGGCGTATCATATTCGTGCCCCGGGGAGGAGAGACGAGCGTGGAAACGGAAAAAATTTCAAGTGAAGATGGCCCGATGCCGGATCGCTGGACGCTGATTCGCGACATCCTCGTTCTGCAACTCAAACTGCTTGTCGATGGGCTGCGTGATTTGATTCTGGTGCCGATTTCACTGGTTGTCGGCATCGCCAGCCTGCTAAAGGGCGGAGAGTCATCGGGTAGCCAGTTTTACGAACTGCTGAGAACGGGACGCAGGACTGAGCGCTGGATCAACCTTTTTGGCGCCGCCGACCGCGTGTATGGACCATCAATCGCTGACGATCGTTTTCCCGCCGAAGATATTGATGAAATGGTGAGTCGTGTCGAATCCTTCGTTGTTGACGAGTATTCGAAAGGCGGCGTCACCCGACAATTGAAGAGCCAACTCGACCGGGCGCTCGATTCACTGCACAAGTTGGCGTCGAGTAAGGGAAGAGGCAGCGACGACAAAGAGTGATTGTCGCAATTTGCCTACATTGTGTCCTGTAAAAAATCCTGCCTATTATGTGAATCGAAGGCCCAATAGTCTTGTCCGCGATGTATTGTCTGGCGCAATAAGATTCTCAAAAATAAATTCAGGGTGGGAAACGAAATGAAAGGGAC
>JADFGH010000147.1 GCA_022567775.1 Pseudomonadota bacterium
CCCATTGCGATGATCAGTCCGCCGTCAATGGCAAGCGCACCATCTGCAATCACATTGCCCTCGTCATCCATCGTGACGAGGTAGTCGCCTTCGATGATGAGATCGATTGCATCGTCGTTTTCTGCAACTGGCGCCGTGAGGGATTCCTCGACTGTCGCCGGTGAATCGGCGGGTGTGCACGCAGCAAGGTGCAAGCAAACGATCAAAAAGAGAAAGATGAGGTTCTTATAATTAGTCATTACTTGTCATTGTGGGAGCGGTTGGTTTGCATGCATTCTAACCCGAACAGGCCTCACCGGGCCGCCAATTGACGGCAGCTCCGGGTCAGCGAAAGGAATATCAAGTTTTGATAAATAACGGAAAATTGATCACGGCGCCGGCGGGCGAAAACGCCGGTCATTGGTGCTAATGTGCTCCTCGAAAGATTCAAGGGATTTTCGGAATTCATGAGCGACATGGCATTACCCTCTTTTGCCGCACCGACCGACGGACAGCTAACTGCCGAAATGCTTGCCGCATTTCACGATGCGGGCGTGTTGATTCTTCGCGATTTCGTGCCGGTCGAGGAATGCCGGGCGCTGACGAGCAGGGCACTGGAGCTCGTTGATGATTTCAACCCGGAAGAGGTTCACTGCGTTTTTTCGACGACCAGGCAAACGCAAGCCGATGACAGCTATTTTATCGAATCCGGCGACAAGATTCGTTTCTTCCTCGAAGAGGATGCTTTCGATGAGTCGGGGAATCTCAGGCAGTCCAAGGAAGACTCGCTCAACAAGATGGGTCATGCGATGCACGATCTTGACCCGGTCTTCGACCAGTTTTCCCGCTCACCGGCACTGAAAACAGTAGCGGATGGTCTCGGGTTTGCACAACCCGCAATTATTCAATCGATGTACATATTTAAGCCAGCGAGGATCGGCGGCGAGGTGGTATGTCATCAGGATTCGACTTATCTTTACACGGAACCGGAGTCGTGCATCGGATTCTGGTTTGCGCTGGAGGATGCGACGGTCGAGAACGGATGCATGTATTTCATTCCCGGCGGCCACAAGATGAATTTGAAGCAACGTAATTATCGTATCAGTGAGTGTGAATTGACGACCGAGGTCCTCGATCCCGAGCCGTGGCCGGAGCATCTCAAATTGCCGGTGGAGGCCAGTGCCGGAACGCTCGTGATATTCGACGGCCGGGCGCCGCACATGAGCGGACCGAATCTGTCCGACAAGTCCCGGCATGCATACACCCTGCATGTCATAGATCAGACCTGCCACTGGCCGGCCGAAAACTGGCTGCAACGAAGTCCCGATCTGCCTTTGCGCGGATTCGCCTGAATCGCTGCGCAGGACTGCGGCTTGCTGTTTACAGACATTATCAGGAAGAAGCGCGACGGCGGCGAGTTAACGCCGGAGGAGGTCGCGTTTTTCGTCGACGGGCTTGCCGATGGCAGCATTCCGGCGGAGCAGGTTGCCGCTTTGGCGATGGCGGTGTTTCTCAATTCAATGTCTGCCGAAGAAGCGGGGTGCCTGACGCTCGCGATGGCGGCATCGGGTTCGGTACTCGAATGGCAGGACGAAGGCCTGGATGGGCCCGTCGTCGACAAACATTCGACGGGTGGTGTCGGCGACAAAGTCAGTTTCCTGGTAGCACCGATCGCAGCAGCCTGCGGCTGCTACGTGCCGATGATTTCAGGCCGCGGACTGGGACACACCGGCGGGACCACCGATAAGGTGGAATCCATTCCAGGGTATAACGCTACACCCGATTTCGCGTTGTTCAAGAAAGTCGTCAAGTCAGTGGGCTGCGCGATCATCGGGCAAACGGCAGATCTTGCTCCTGCAGATCGGCGCTTGTATGCGATCCGCGATGTCACCGCAACGGTCGAGTCTATCCCGCTCATCACTGCGTCGATTCTTTCGAAGAAGATTGCTGCGGGAACGCAAGCGATGGTCATGGATGTGAAATTTGGCACCGGAGCATTCATGTCTGGAGCTGACCGGGCGGAGGAACTGGCAAAAAGTATCATCGCGACCGCTGCGAAGGCGAATCTCAAGACACACGCACTTATTACAGACATGAATGAATGCCTTGGCCACACTGCGGGAAATGCGGTGGAAATTGCAGAGTCGATCGAATACCTGAAGAACAATCATCGCGAGTCCCGTCTCGATGAGGTCGTCATGTCATTGTGTGTGGAAATGCTGATAGCGACAAATCTCGAAACTGATCGTGCATCGGCGCGTACGAAGGTTAATGAAGCTGTGACCTCGGGTAAGGCGGCCGAAGTGTTTGCCCGAATGGTGCATGCACTCGGCGGGCCAGGCGACATCGTCGACAACTACGAGAAGCACTTGCCAACTGCACCGGTTACCCAGGCAGTTTTCGCCGCTGAGGCAGGCTATGTCGCTGCGGTTGACGCATTTGCGCTCGGCAACGCTATCATCGAACTGGGTGGTGGCCGAAGAACCATGGGAGACGAGCTGGACTTGTCGGCCGGACTGACGAACGTAGCGCCGATTGGCTCTACCGTCGACAAAGGGCATCCGCTTGCTGTCATACAGGCGTCGTCTGATGAGACGGCCCGGGTTGCGGCGGCCATGATCAGGGAGGCTTATGAGATCTCCGAATCACCGCCCGCGGAGCGCCCGGTTATTTACAATATTTTGACGGCAGATTAACGGGCAATCGCTCGTCGTTGCCGGTATCCTTGGTCGCAAAGAACTAACAAGAATCTCCATCCAGATGATTCGGGGGGCTAACCTATGTCAGGTAACTTGATCGGACTAGCAGGCATTGCCGTCATACTCGGCGCCGCTGTTTTGTTTTCGGGAAATCGCAAAGCGATCAACTTTCGCATCGTCGGTGCAGCGTTTGCGTTGCAGGTCGTGATTGCGTTCTGTGTGCTGTATTTCGACTGGGGCAAACTTGCGATCCAAAAAATCAGTGGTGGCGTCCAGGCGGTTATCGATTATTCCGGCGAAGGTATCGCCATGGTTTTCGGCCCTCTCGCGAATGCGTCGGAGGGCGTCATCTTTGCGGTCCACGTGTTGCCCGTCATCATATTCTTTGCAGCGCTAATGTCGGTGCTGTATCACCTCAGGATCATGCAGTGGATTGTCAAACTGGTCGGTGGCGGGTTGCGCAGGGTAATTGGCGCCGGTCCGATCGAATCCATGAATGCCGCTGCTAATATTTTCGTCGGGCAAACCGAAGCGCCCCTTGTCATTCGCCCCTACCTGAGGGGACTTACTGAACCGCAATTTTTTGCCGTCATGGTATCGGGAGTCGCTTCTGTTGCCGGCACGGTGCTGGCCGCCTACGTTCTGATGGGGGCCGAGATGAAATACCTCCTGGCCGCGAGTTTCATGGCGGCGCCGGGCGGGCTGTTGATGGCCAAGATTATCATGCCGGATGATCCGGCCGACCTGGCAAAGAACGCTGACACCGGTTTCGTCATGGAGGAAAGCAAGCATGTCAACGTCATACTGGCGGCCGCCGTCGGCTCAGCAGACGGCTTGCGACTGGCGGTCAATATTGGCGCTATGCTCATCGCATTCGTGGCCCTGATCGCATTGTTCAATGGTGTTATTGGTGGCCTTTTCAGCCTGGTCGGCATCGACGGTGTCACGCTCCAGCTGATACTGGGCAAGATATTCCAGCCGCTGATGTACGTGCTGAGTGTGCCCTGGCATGAGGCCGAGGCTGCAGGCGCTCTGTTCGGAGAAAAACTCATACTTAATGAGTTCGTCGCATTCAGCCACATGGACGAATATCTTGCCGGCATGAGCGAGCGCACGAGGGCGATTGTTACGTTCTCGCTTTGCGGTTTTGCCAATCTCTCATCCATCGCGATTCTGCTCGGAGGGCTCGGCGTTCTCGTGCCGGAGAAAAAAGACCTGATCGCACGATTCGGGCTGAAAGCGGTTGCAGCAGGATCCCTGTCCAACCTGATGAGTGCAGCACTCGCAGGATTACTCCTGACTTTCTGAGGGAGCGGCAGTGACCAAGCGCCCGATCATCATCGACTGCGACCCGGGTCAGGACGATGCGATATGCTTGTTGCTCGCGATGTCTTCGCCGGATGAACTCGACATCCTCGGCGTGACCACGGTTGCAGGCAACGTACCGCTGGCACTCACCGAGCGAAACGCACGCCAGGTGCGCGACATAGCCGGTCGCCGTGATGTCCCGGTTTATGCCGGCTGTTCGAAACCCATGGTGCGCGATCTTGTAACCGCGGAACATGTTCACGGCAAAACCGGCATCGATGGCATCGACATTGTCGAGCCAAAGCAGCCACTTGAAAAACAACATGCCGTCGATTTTATCGTCGATACACTGAACGCCGCCGACAAGGATTCGATCACGCTGGTGCCGATGGGGCCGCTGACGAACATCGGGCAGGCGTTTACGAAAGATCCATCAATATTAAGGAATGTCGAGCAAATCATATTGATGGGTGGCGCAATGCGTGAGGGCGGAAATATTTCCCCGTCTGCTGAATTCAACATACTGGTGGATCCGCATGCCGCGGATATCGTCTTCCGCTGTGGACGCCCGATCACGGTGCTGGGTCTCGATGTTACGCACCAGGTGCTGGCCACGCCGGAACGCAGGGACAGGATCAGGGCGATTGATAACGATGCCGCGCGGGCGACCGTCGGCATGCTCGATTTTTACAATCGCCATGACTCGGTGAAGTACGGCGTCAGGGGTGCGCCATTGCACGACCCTTGTACCGTTGCCTGGTTGCTGAAACCGGAACTCTTCGAGGGCAAGCTGTGTAACGTCTCCGTTGAAACGGAGTCCGAGCTGACCATGGGCAACACCGCAGTAGATTTCTGGCACGTAACCGACCGCCCGAAGAACGCCACGTGGATACACACGGCCGATGCAGACGGTTTCTATGAATTACTCGTTGAGCGATTATCACGGTTCAGCGATGTCCGGTAGTCCTTCAATTGTTGTGGTTGGTTCGGTCAACCTTGATCTCGTTGCGTCGGTTTCCAGGTTACCGGTTGCCGGAGAGACCGTAAGCGGCGCCGAGCTGAACAGGTATCCGGGCGGCAAAGGCGCTAACCAGGCGCTGGCTGCAAAAAGGCTTGGCGCAGACGTGTCTATGGTGGCGCGTGTTGGTGACGATGCTGCCGCTGACGAGGCACTGGCGCTTTTGCAGTCTGGCGGCGTCAATCTGGCAGCTTGCGGCAGGGATGCGGACGCAGCAACCGGGATTGCGCTCATCGCCGTAGCTCCCTCGAGTGAAAATCAAATCATCGTCGCTCCGGGTGCAAACCGGGGATTACGTCCGGATATGCTTGATCTTCCAGCAGCGGATGCGTTGATTTGCCAGCTCGAGGTACCGATCGAAACACTGCTTCATGCTTCGAGAGTTTTCGATGGATTTTTCTGTATCAACCTCGCGCCTGCGCTCGAGGTTCCAGTGGAACTGATTCAAAGGGCAGACCTGGTTGTCGTCAACGAAACCGAGGCGGCCTGGTTCGGCGACGCATTGGCTGTCTGCGATGGATTGCTCGCGACAACCTGCGGCGCCGAAGGCGCCGTTCTGAAAAAGTCGGGTGAGATCCTGGCGGAAGCAAAACCGCCGCAGATCGCGGTGGTGGATGCGACGGGAGCGGGCGATGCGTTTGCGGCTGCACTGACTGTCGCACTCGTTGAAGGCCAGGAGCCGGATGCCGCATTGCGCTTTGCTTGCGCGGCGGGCGCCGCTGCGGCGACGAAGGCCGGGGCGCAGCCGTCGTTGCCGTTCAGGAAAGATGTAGAAGATTTATTGAAACAATTGTAGGAGCCCGCCTGTAGGAGCCCGCCCCAGCGGGCGATTTGAAATGATTCGCTCGCTGGGGCGAGCTCCTACTTTAATCGGAATGCTGTGAGTTGCTGTTCATCGACCGTCATGTCGTGCGTAGTCCAGTCAGGTTTCTCCTTGCTGCCGCCGGCTATGCGATTCAGGCATCGATCAGCCATCAAGCAACCTGCCATACAGCTCGGGGCGCCGGTCGCGGAAAAACTGCCACGTGTTCCTGATCTCACGAATCATGTCGAGATCGATTTCGTGCACGAGCAATTCGTCTTCGCTATAGCTCGCCTGCGCCTCGA
>JADFGH010000148.1 GCA_022567775.1 Pseudomonadota bacterium
AAATTGTAGGTCAGGATCGGCACTGGCAGACCATACTGATCGCGCTCAGTCTCGTGAAATGTAATCCGATTCGATGCCTGCGGCGGGTCCTCTCCGCTCACCCAGGTGCCGGCAAGATTCGTGTAATTTTCCAGGTAGTCGGCAGCCGATTCGCCCCAGCCACCAACCGATTGAGCCATGCCAAGTGGATCACCGCTTGACGTTTCAATCAGGTAGCCGCCCACAAATCCGCGCTCGGGCTTGTGGTATTGCTCATCGAAAATAAGCCCTGACTGCCGCGTCCCACGATGGAAATTCACCGCACCGGGCATGATCGCCGTCGTGGATTTGGTCATGTGCCGCATGTAGTTGCGGCCCAGGTGGCCTGACGAGTTGCCCAGTCCATCCGGAAACATGCTGGAGGCCGAGTTATGCAGGAGACGGGTCGTCTCAACGACGTTGCCTGCGACACATATCGCCCGCGCTTTCTGTTCGTGCAGCACACCGTTCAAATCGGCGTAAACGACGCCGGTCACTTTGCCGGACTCATCATGGTTGATTTTCACGACCATCGACTGCGTGCGTAACTCAAAGTGACCGGTCGCCTCGGCTTTCGGTATCTCAGAATAGAGCGTCGACCATTTCGCACCGATGGCACATCCTGACCAACAGAAGCCGATTTGCCGGCAACCCGGGCGGCCATCTCTTGCAGCAGGATTGATTGCCGCCCGGGTGCTGGTGATTTCCTTGTACCCGATTTTCTTGCCGCCGGCCTTGAGCACCTTGAACTCGTTGGTCTCGGCAGACGGTGGTATGCCGTGGGTGCCGGACACACCCATCCTGTCTTCGGCCATGTCGTAATACGGTGCGAGTTCGTCGAGCGTGATCGGCCAGTCGATCGCGGTCGTATCATCGAGCTTGCCGTAGGTGGTCAATGGTTTGAATTCATGCTCCTGAAATCTCGGCGTTATCCCGGACCAGCGCACGGTCGTACCGCCCACAGTCTTGCAAAGCCAGGTGGGTGCGCCCAGTCGCTTGTCCAGCCAGCCCATCCTTTCGTTCATAATGCCCGGATTATTCACGATGTCGGAAAGCGCCAGCCACGATCCCGCTTCGAGGCAAACAACATCAATACCCTTCTGTGCAAGCTCATTGGAAACTGTGCCACCTCCGGCGCCGGAACCGATGACCACAACGACTGAGGAATCGCTCAATTCGTAGCCGGTCGCCATCACGTGTCCCCCGGCAGCCAGTCGATGTCATCAAAACCCCGATCGACGTAACCACCGTGTTCGACGGATGAGCCCGGATAACCGATGTGCTCCCAAACCTTCGGGTGGGTGTAGAAGCGGACTCTTACACTACCCAGGATTGCGCCAAAAAAGGCCTCATTCTCCACTGCTTGCATCGCGGCAATCTGGTCACCTGCACTGGCGGTAACCCAGTCGCCAGCTTGCGCGGTATTCAGCGCAGTCACCGCTACCTTCAGCGTGTCTGTCATCGACGCATCGTTCGCAACATCCGACAAGATGCTATCGATGACTTCTGCGTAGACATCATCTGCAATGCCATCATGCGGAAACAGCAGCCGTGCCATTCGGGCAAGTTCACCCGCTTTCCCAGTGGACGATTGCGCCCATGCGGCACTGGCTCGAAGCAATGCGACACCCATGCCGGTTGATAGCAGTCCCGAATAAGTAATTGCAGCGATAAGAAATCTGCGCCGCGTGGCTTTCTGATCAATCATTCTTGTTACTCCCCCGTTATTCTCGAGTTTGGAGTGTTCTTCCGGATAACAGTACAAAAATGTCCAGCTTGCGGCCGGAGCCAGACTCATCTGGATGCAAGAATTCAAGGATGCGCCCGGCTGGCGGATTTTGCCAGCCGGGCAGGCTGATTTCTCTTAGTCGACTACTATGAGCTTGTAGGCGAAGCTGTCAGGCCCGGTGTTGTAGCCGTTAATCTCCACGTAGTAGGCCAATCCCGCAGTGAGATCCACGGTAAAGATCTGCCTGGCGACAGTGCCTATCGGCGTGCTCGCAATCGTCGTCTGAGACTGATCGTAAACAGCGATGTACACAGAATCGCCCTCGACCAGGTCGACACAGGTTTCTGCACAGAGATACACGGCAAATGTGTCGCTGCGGAGCGGCGTGAAGATGAAAAAGTCGGCGGGATCGTCATCCTGCTTCACGGTGCCGGTCATCTCGACGGCGGCCGATGCATTTGACGGAGCCGACGGAAAATGGACGTTATTTGCATTGTCCAGTGTGCTGTTCGGTTCAAACTCTGCAAAGCGATTGATGAACAAAGCGCGGTTTCCGCTGCCGCCACCATCACCTGTTCCACCTGACCCCGAGTCACCGGTCCCGCCGGATCCGGTCGAGGGAGGTGGAGGTGGCGAAGGTAGTGGTGGCGGAGGCGGCGCCGAAGCCGTGCACGGCACCGGAATGAACAAAAACAGCAGACAAAGCTGCGTGCCCGAATCGTCGCCGCCGCCGCACGCGGCTAAAGAGGCGAAAATGGGCAGCAGTAGTGCCTGACATACCCTCCTGGCAATCCTGGAATTGAGTTTCATCGGTACATTCTCCATTTTTGCGGCGATCCACAGCGTCTCGCCCTGATGATCATTTTCATCGGCGGCGGCTGTAAGTAACTGAAAAAACAGTGATGATTACCTGATGGATAAATAGGGGATTGATGAAGTGGGCCAAATTCGGGTGCCGGTGTTGTCTTTCTTGCCTTATTGCCTAATCTTGTGGAGTCGGGCATAAGTCAAATAAGGCAACACCGGAACTCGGTAGAGCATGTCAGAAACTCAGTCAAAGAAGATTTCGTGGCCACGAATGGGGGTGGAGGCAATCATAATAATTGCGTCCATTCTTCTGGCACTTGGCGTGGACGAGTGGCGTGAGGACAGGCGAGATCGCATGCTTGAGCGCGAGTAGCTAGGCCGACTTCTCGACGATTTTGAAGCCAATATCACAGAGGCGAAGAAGCAACGCCGTGCTCATGCCCTGCAGGTTGCGAACGCCCGTGCCGTCTATCCACGGGTCCATCGTGGCGTTGAGTCGGCTTTGGAAGACGCAATCATCGTTACGGCATCGAATAACGCCAGACCTTCTGCCACTGCGAATTGGGTTGACGACACGTTTGAGGAACTCAAGAGCACCGGAAGACTCAACCTGATTCGCAGTACGGAAACTCGGCAAACTCTATTGGCCTATTACCGATTTCTCGAGACTCAGGACTGGGCATATGAACTGATGTCCACTGCGTATCGTGACGCAGTTCGAGCACGAATGGATCCTGATTTGCAACTTCGGATCCGTTCGCAATGCACATCGCGAGAGGTTGGGTGCCGAGTCGATATGGATGACTATGACGTCGAGGAATACCTCGACTGGCTCACGGCAAACCAGGACCTGGCTGATGGTCTGCGCCGTGTCATTGTGCAGTGGACGCGTGCCGGGAATGACTACCTTCCGGCTGTCGAAGAACAATCGCTGCAATTAAAGCGGCTAATCGAGGATGAACTCGACAAATGAGGAGCTTTTTCAGATATTTTTGTGGCTCTGAAGAACAAGAGGATTCCTGGTGTCGTTTTTCTGGCACCGAACTCAAACGCTAATCGCCCGCTTAGGAAGGGATCCTACGATGAATTTGCAGGATCCCTTCCTAAGCGGGCGATGTTTCCGGAAAAGTCAGGCTGCGTCCGCTGCGGAGGGATCGTAGCCGAGGTTGGGTGCCAGCCACTTTTCTGCTTCGCCAAGAGACATGCCTTTGCGTTCGGCAAATGATTTGACCTGGTCGCGAGCAATTTTGCCGACCGAGAAATACTTCGAATCAGGGTGCGAGAAATAGAAGCCGCTAACTGCCGCAGTGGGGAACATCGCATAGGAATCGGTCAGCCGGAGACCTATAGCGGACTCGACCTTAAGCAATTGCCAAAGCTTGCCCTTCTCCGTGTGATCGGGACACGCTGGATAACCGGGCGCTGGCCGAATGCCTCGATACGCTTCGGCAATCAGGGCATCCTTCGTCAGTTTTTCATTCGCGTCATATGCCCAGAAGTCCTTGCGCACACGCTCATGAAGGTACTCGGCAAGCGCCTCGGCCAGGCGATCCGCCAATGCTTTCAATAGAATGCTGCTGTAGTCGTCGTGATCGGCTTCGAACCGTGCGATGTGCTCATCAATGCCGATTCCTGCGGTAACCGCAAAAGCGCCGATGAAATCATCTTTACCGCTGTCGTACGGCGCGACCAGGTCAGCCAGGCAATCATGCGATTGGCCTTCGGGTTTGCTGCGTTGCTGCCGAAGATGGCACAGACGCATCAATTCCTGTTGGCGATTCTCGTCTGCAAATATACGTATGTCATCGTGATCAACTGAATTTGCCGGGAAGAAACCAAGTACTGCCCTCGCCTGCAGCCATTGTTCGCTGATGATCTTTTCGAGCATAACAGAGGCATCAGTGAACAATGTTCGTGCGGCTTCGCCGACGACCCGGTCGCTTAAAATATCCGGGTATTTGCCATGAAATTCCCAGGCATTAAAAAACGGCATCCAGTCGATGTAGTTCTTCAACGTCGCAAGACTGATGTCGTCCAGCACTTTTCGTCCAGTGAATGTCGGCGCCGGCGGCGTGTAGTCGCTCCATTCAATTTGCTTCTTGTTAGCTCGCGCCTGCGCCAGTGACAATTGCGGCGTCAGCCGCGATTTGCCGGCATGCCGCTCGCGTCGTTTTGCATTGTCTTCGCGGGTTTTGCGAACGAGCTCGGAACGTGTCTCCGTTTGCACCAGTGCCTGCGCAACTCCGACCGCGCGTGAGGCGTCTTTGACGTATATGACCGGCCCATCGTATTGCGGCTCGATCTTGACCGCCGTGTGTGCCGGCGAGGTTGTTGCACCGCCGATCAGAAGCGGCAAATCAAAATTCAGCCGTTTCATTTCGCCTGCGATGTGGACCATTTCCTCAAGCGACGGCGTGATCAGGCCTGACAGACCGACGATTTGTGCTTTTTCACGTTTGGCGGCCTCAAGAATCTTTTCGCAGGAGACCATAACGCCGAGATCGATAACTTCGAAGTTGTTGCACTGAAGCACGACGCCGACGATTTTCTTGCCAATATCATGGACATCACCCTTGACTGTCGCCATCACGATCTTGCCATTTGTCTCGATCGCACCGCCCTTCTCTTGTTCGATGAACGGCAACAGGTGGCCGACGGCCTTCTTCATGACGCGCGCGGACTTGACGACCTGTGGCAGAAACATCTTGCCCTCACCAAACAGATCTCCAACAACGTTCATTCCGGCCATCAGCGGACCTTCGATAACGGCTAGCGGTCGCGTTGCTTTTTGCCGCGCTTCTTCGGTGTCATCGACAACGAATTCATCGATACCGCTCACCAACGCATGCTCGAGGCGCTTGTCGACCGGTTCCTCGCGCCAGCTCATATCCCTGGCATTTCTCTTCCCCCCGCTGGACTGGCCTGCGAAATCCCCGGCGACTTCGAGCAAGCGCTCGGTCGCGTCATTTCGCCGATTGAGTACTACGTCTTCAACCGCGTCGCGCAGATTTCTCGGTAAGTCCTGGTATATCGCAAGCTGACCGGCGTTGACGATACCCATATCCATGCCGGCCTTAATGGCGTGATACAGGAATACGGAATGAATGGCCTCGCGCACGAGGTTGTTGCCACGGAACGAGAACGAAACGTTGCTAACGCCGCCGCTAACCAATACATGCGGCAATGCCTCCTTAATTCGCCGGGTCGCTTCTATGAAATCCAAACCGTAGCGATTGTGTTCTTCGATACCTGTCGCAACGGCAAAAATGTTGGGATCGAAAATAATATCTGCAGGATCAAAGCCGACGGTCTCGGTCAGGATTTTGTACGACCGCTTGCAAATCTCGACCTTACGATCAACGTTGTCAGCCTGGCCCTTTTCATCAAACGCCATCACGATGACGGCGGCGCCGTAGTCCCGAACGAGTCGCGCCTGCTTGATGAATTGTTTTTCACCTTCCTTGAGACTGATCGAATTGACGACGCCCTTGCCTTGCACGCATTGCAATCCGGCCTCGATGACCGACCATTTCGAGGAGTCGATCATGATTGGGCC
>JADFGH010000149.1 GCA_022567775.1 Pseudomonadota bacterium
CATTTTCCGCGGCCAGTGTCCGCCGTTCCGCGTTCAGCAATTTCCTTAAGCCTCCGAAGCGGTCCAGCAGACGGCTGGAAAGGTCCAGTGCCGATCCCGACCGCGATCCGGTCTGCAACAGCACTGCGAGCAGCTCGCTCTCCGACAATGATCGGGCGGTTTCATTGAGCACTTTTGAGCGCAGCGTTACTGGTTGCTGCCGGACATCTTCTGACATGGACGATCCCTGTCCGATAAGAGAATGAGGGCCTGCCAGACTGACTTCACCAAGAGACCGGCGCAAGTCACAAAATGCCCCATGAAGGGCCTATTTGCTGGAAATCGCACCGGACAACGGGCTAAGCTGACAGACCGGCAACTCCAGGCAAACAGATGGCTGAAAGCAAGAAAATCATTCTGGGCATAGCAGGCGGCATCGCTGCGTACAAAACACCTGAACTGGTGCGGCGTCTGCGTGAGCGTGGCGCAGAGGTGCAGGTCGTCATGACGCGCTCCGCGGAAGAATTCGTGACCGGGACGACACTGCAAGCCGTTTCCGGGCTGCCGGTTCGTTCCAATCTCTGGGATAAGGATGCCGAGGCCGCCATGGGGCATATCGAGCTTGCCCGCTGGGCGGACCTGGTCCTCATCGCACCTGCAACCGCGGAAATCATGTCCCGGCTCGCGTCAGGCGCTGCTCCCGATCTCCTCACGACGCTTTGCCTGGCGACGCATGCGCCGTTGGTTATCGCGCCGGCAATGAACCATGTGATGTGGTCGAATCCTGCAGTGCAGGCGAACCGGCAGGTACTTGAGGCACGGGGCGTGCGCATCCTGGGTCCTGACCGCGGTGATCAGGCCTGCGGCGAAACCGGCGAGGGCCGGATGGTGGAACCTGACGCGATTGCTGCCGCGGTGACAGGCCCGACGATCGTGGCCGATGTCGAGCGGCCACCGCTTATTGGCCGTAAAGTCATGATTACCGCCGGACCGACACGAGAAGCAATCGACCCGGTGCGATATATCAGCAATCGAAGTTCCGGGAAGATGGCTTACGCGATGGCGCGTGCCGCGGCTGCCGCCGGGGCAGAAGTCGTGCTCATTAGTGGCCCGGTTGAACTGACGACACCGGACGGTATTCAGCGCGTCGATGTCGAAAGCGCCAGGGAGATGTTTGCTGCTACCCATGAGCGTATCGATAACATCGATATCTTCATCGCGGCGGCGGCCGTCGCGGATTACTGTGCCGAAAGCGTGCAAGAGAACAAGATCAAGAAAACCGAGGCGAGGATGTCGATCGAGCTCGTGCGAACGCCCGACATCCTTGCATCGGTTGCGGAACTGGAAAACGGTCCATTCACGGTGGGCTTCGCTGCGGAAACTGAAAACCTGCGGGAATACGCGATATCCAAGCTGGAGAAAAAGAATCTCGATATGATAGTGGCCAACCAGGTCGGCAGGAATCGCGGCTTCGACAGCGATGACAATAAGGTCGATGTTTTCTGGACGGCCGGGGAGCAGTCATTTCCGATGATGCCCAAGACAGAGCTGGCGGTCGCGCTGATAAAACTGATTGGCGAGCGATACCTGGAAAGATCTGCACCCGGAACACGAGGCGAATTGGCTGACCGGGCCCGAATAATTCACGAGTAACGGCGCCCATAACGATAATCGGCATATGTATCAGGCGAAACGGAATCAACCAGCTTGTATCGAAGCGTCACAGCTGGCGGCCAGGGATTGACGAGCGATATCATTGAGATCAATTCCACTTAAGATTCTGGATTCACGTGTAGGTGACTCCATAGCACTTCCCAATTATGCAACCGATGGCGCCGCCGGCCTTGATATGCGCGCCTGCATCGATGAGGCGCTGACCGTGGAACCGGGGGAGACCGTGTTAGTGCCCTCGGGCCTCGCGATTCACATTGAAGACACTCAGCTTGCGGCCGTGCTGTTGCCGCGCTCGGGACTTGGCCACAAACACGGGCTGGTACTGGGAAATCTGACCGGACTGATCGATTCCGACTACCAGGGCCAGATCTTTATTTCCTGCTGGAATCGCAGTCAGAAGCCCTACGAAATTCAGCCGGGCGAGCGCATCGCACAGATGGTATTCGTGCCGGTGGAGCAGGTGAAATTCGAGATCGTCGAGGAGTTCAATGACTCCAGCCGCGGCGAGGGCGGTTTCGGCCATTCCGGAACCGCATAAAAAAACCGCGCTGGAAGCGCGGTTTTTTTTCAAGATTCCGGTTGCCTAGTTCAAACCCTTCAGTCTCCTGAATCGATCGACGTCGCCATCGAAACGGGCAACAATATTCTGCTCGTCCTCATGAAAGCGCTCGAGATTCGCCTGGTGGCGCTCGACCGTTTCCTTGGTCGTTGCAATATCACCGGCCAGGTCCGGATCGATCATTTCGGCATCGGGATCAGTACTGTACGGTTGGTACTTTGATGCCTCTTCCTGCAACTTATCCAAGCGGCGTTTGAGATTGCTCAGGTACAGCTCCGTTACACGGGCCTGAGCCTGAAACAGCTCCACGCGCCGATCACGGTGGAGCAGGATTTCGTCGACTGTCAGATAGGTGGCAAGCAGCGCCTGATCCTGACGGCGTTGAAGGTCTCGCTTGAGCCGGAGCTCGTCCTGCCGCTTATCTTCCGCGATTTCTTCCGCGGTCCTTTTGGCGCGCATTACGCTGACGGTGATGCCATGAGTATTGACGATGTGCCGCTCGAGATCGGTGTACTCCGCCGGGATGCTGTCACCGTAATGCACGATCCCCTCAACATCGACCCAGCGATACAGTTTCTGCGTATTCTCTGCGGCCAGGGCAGCCAGTGGCAGAAGCGTAAGTACAGCGATGGATGTGAGCAAAATTCTCATTGGCCAAATATCACACAAAAAACAAGCCGTGAAGAGGGACCAGTTCAAAAATTTAAAGCCTGGTCGGCGCCCCATGTTCTGTAAATATTTTATGCTTCTGTAAAAAAATCAATAACTTAGCTTTAACTCAGCTGATTGTACCGTATTTCTTACTATATTGGAGAACAGGCTCAAGGTATTCTGCGTATTCGCTTGATTCTTCCAGCATATCGATCAGATTCTCGAGCTTGATGATGCTGATTACCGGCATTTTCAGGGTTTGCTCGAGTTCCTGCACAGCGGATCTGGAGTCCTGCCCGATTTCCTGGCGATCCAGCGAAATGACCAGCCCTGCTACGTCTGCACCGGCGGCGGTAATTATTTGATGCGCCTCCCTGGCCGCAGTTCCCGCAGTGATCACGTCATCGACGATCAGGACCTTGCCGCGCAGCGCTGCGCCGACGATGCTGCCGCCCTCGCCATGACCCTTGGATTCCTTGCGGTTGAATGCGTAGGGCACGTCGACATCGTGATGCTCCGCCAGTGCCGATGCGGCAAGCGCAACCAGCGGGATGCCCTTGTATGCGGGCCCGAAAAGCATATCGAATTCCACTTCCGAGGCGGCGATCGCAGACGCGTAATAGCGGCTGATCTTCGCGGCCGCGTAGCCGCTGGAAAACAAACCGGCGTTAAAAAAATAGGGGCTGTTGCGACCGGACTTGAGTGTGAACTCGCCAAATCGTAATGCGCCAAGCTCAAGGGCAAGATCGAGAAATTCCCGTTGGAATGCGCGCATTTTTTTTGACTTTGACTCTGCTTCTGTATGATGGCCCGCTTTGGCGTCGTTGTAATCGCAGCTGGCCCGGACCCGACGAGTATGCCACACAGATTCACCCAATACCGTACTTGCAATCCCCTCAACCAGCAAAATAGTTCTATCGAACTAGTGGTCCAACAGGGAGAAAACGTTTGTTTCGAGTAGTCAGCCTGAACGCCAACGGCATTCGTGCGGCGGCACGAAAAGGATTCTTCGACTGGATGAAAAGCCAGGATCCCGACGTCGTTTGCATCCAGGAGACAAAAGCCCAGGTTCAACAGTTGACTGACGACTGCTTTTCCCCGGCCGGTTATCACTGCTTCTACGAAGATGCTGTCAAGAAGGGCTATAGCGGCGTCGCAATTTATTCGAAACAAAAACCGGAAAAGATAATTCACGGCTTCGGCATAAAGGAATTCGATGACGAAGGACGCTACCTCGAAGCCCGCTTTGGCAAACTCAGCGTCGTGTCGGTCTATTTGCCCTCCGGATCTTCGGGAGAGGAGCGGCAGGAGGCAAAGTTTCGATTTCTGGATGCGTTCACGCCGCATCTGCAGAAGTTGCGGCGTCGCCGGTCGGAGTACATTCTGTGCGGCGACTGGAATATTGCTCACAAGCAGATTGACCTCAGGAACTGGCGAGCCAACCAGAAGAGTTCAGGCTTCCTGCCGGAGGAACGCGCGTGGATGGATGATCTGTTCGGATCGCACCAGTATGTTGACGCGTTTCGCGCTATAAATGAGGAAGAGAATCAGTACACATGGTGGTCAAACCGGGGACGGGCGTGGGATAACAATGTCGGATGGCGGCTTGATTACCAGGTCGTCACGCCCGGGCTGAAGGACAAAGTCATTCGAACCGATATCTATAAAGCAGAACGATTTTCGGACCATGCCCCACTGACCATGGACTACGAGTGGTGAGCACAGAACCGGCGGCAGCCGCAGCCGTTAAAGACCCGGGCTGGCGGTACTACCTGCAGGAGAAGGTGCTCGTCATATTTTTCCTCGGCTTTTCCGCCGGGCTGCCGCTGCCGCTGGTGTATGCCACGCTTACTGCATGGCTCTTCGAGACTGGCATGCCGACCAGCACGATAAGCATGTTTGCTTACCTGATGCTTGCTTACAGCTTGAAGTTCGTCTGGTCACCGGTGGTCGACGCCGTAGCTTTGCCGGTGTTGACCCGTTGGCTCGGTCGCCGCCGGGCCTGGTTGATCGCATCTCAGGTTGGCCTGGGGGCTACGCTTTACTTGATGTCCCGGGTCGATCCATCCGTAGCTCTGACGATGTTTGTTGTGATAGCGGCCTGCGTTGCCATCTTGTCGGCTACCCAGGATATTGTGCTCGATGCATACCGGATCGAGATTGCCGGCGTTGAAATGCAAGGGGTGCTCGCCGCATCCTACCAATACGGCTATCGCGTGGCGATCGTCGTCAGCGGCGCCGGTGCCTTGTACCTGGCGGACTTTATTTCGTGGTCGGTGGCCTATGCGGTGATGGCGGCGTGCATGGCAGTTGGCATCGTCACGACGCTTTACTGCAAGGAACCGGAAAATGTTACCTCACCGGAGTATCACTTCGCAGGCACCATTCCCGAAAAAATTGCCAAATGGTTTCTCGCAGCCGTCGCCGGGCCGTTTGCTGATTTTTTCCGTCGCTACGGCTGGTTTGCACTATTGATGCTGAGCTTCATCGTTGTGTACAGGCTCAGCGATTATGTATTGGGAATCCTTGCGAACCCGTTTTATCTTGATATCGGGTATACGAAGTCACAAGTTGCCAGTGTCGCCAAATTATACGGCCTTGGCGTGGCATTACTTGGTATAGGCGCAGGCGGATGGGCGATCCTGAAATTTGGCCTTTCAAGCTGCCTGATTTCAGCGACCATATTGATTGCCTCAACTAATCTCTTTTTCGCGTTGATTGTCGTTACTGGCCCTGAGATCTGGGTTCTTGCGCTGACCATCAGTTTCGATAATTTCGCCCAGGGATATTCGGGAACGATATTTATTGCGTACCTGTCCAGCATTACCAACCTGTCATTTACGGCGACACAGTACGCATTGTTTAGTTCGCTGTCTGTTCTGATCGCGAAAATTTCTGCAAGTTTCTCCGGTACCGTACAGGAAGCAATAGGCTGGTTCGGATTTTTCATCTATGCAGCAGCGCTCGGCATTCCATCGATCATACTTTCAATATTCGTTGTGCGCCATATGAAAACGGAGCAGGCGGCTTGACCGACACGCCTGTGCAGGAAGTCATCGTCTGCTCTCTCGAAGAGCTTGATGATCCTGGCAGCAAAGAGTTTCGCATCGGCAGGGGTGATTGGCCTTTCAAGGGTTTCGTTGTGCGGCAACGTGATGAGGTGTACGCGTATCAGAATTTCTGCATGCATGCCGGTCATCCGCTCAACTGGAAACCAGACGGCTTTTTTACCGTGGAT
>JADFGH010000150.1 GCA_022567775.1 Pseudomonadota bacterium
CTCCCGGATGCGATCGAAAGTGACAACGGTGTCATTCAGCGAATAGCCGATCACCGCAAGCACTGCCGCGACGACGGAAAGATCAAACGAAATTCCGAATACGGCAAAGAACCCGATGGTCAGGATGACGTCATGAGCAAGCGCCGCGACCGCGCCGGCTGCAAACTTCCACTGAAAACGGAACATGACGTAGGCGAAAATCATGATCAGGACGAAAATCATTGCCAGTCCGCCCTGCTCGGTTAGCTCATCACCAACCTGGGCGCTAACGAACTCAACTCGCCGGAGATCCACGTTGGGGTCATCCGCGGCCAGTATTTCACGCAGCGATTCCCTGATTGCGTCAGGCTCGACGCCGATTTGTGGCGGCAGTCGAACCTGCACGTCCGTATCTGCCCCAAACCTCGTCACTCGATAATCATCGTAACCAGCATCACGCAATCTACTGCGGATGCCCGGCAGGTTTGCCGACTCTGAATAGCCGACCTCGAGCAGCACCCCACCCGTAAAATCAATACCGAAATCAAGACCGCGAACAGCGAGCGTGCCGATCGAGATAACGATCAGAACGACGGAGAAGCCGATGGCGATGTTTCGACGGGACCTGCCCAGGAAATCGATGCTTGTTTTTTCTTTAAACAGTCGCATTGCGGGCCTCAGATCGGCAGAGACTCGAGCCTGCGCCCGCCGAATACCTTGTTGACGACGGCGCGCGTGCCGATGATTGCAGTAAACATCGAGGTGATGATGCCGAGTGACAGCGTTATCGCAAATCCCTTGATCGGACCCGTACCAAAGGCAAATAACACGATCGCCGCGATCAGCGTCGTTATGTTGGCATCCGCAATGGACGACAACGCTTTCTCGTACCCGGAGTGGATGCTGCCCTGGACTGAATTGCCCGACGCCAGTTCTTCCCTGATTCTTTCGAATATCAATACGTTTGCGTCAACGGCCATGCCGATGGTCAGGACGATCCCGGCAATGCCAGGCAGGGTCAATGATGCCTGCAACAGTGAAAGCAGCGCGACGATCAGGACCAGGTTGACAAACAATGCCATGTCGGCAATCAGGCCAAACCCCCGGTAATAGATGGCCATGAACACAATCACGGCGAGAAAACCGATCGATACCGCATTGAATCCGCGGTCAATGTTGTCCTGACCGAGGCTCGGGCCGATGGTGCGATCTTCGACTTTGTAGACCGGCGCAGCAAGGGCGCCTGCGCGCAGCAATAATGCAAGACCGCGTGCTTCACCGGCCGCCAGGCCGGTCGTTCGAAAGCTGTTTTTGAAGACACCGCGAATGGTCGCGGTGTTGATGATTTCTTCGGTTCTTATCGTACGATAGCCAACGGTGCCATCGGGATTGTTTATGGTTTCGCGTCGGGTCTCGATGAATAAGGTGGCCATCGGCTTGTTGAGGTTGGCGCGCGTATTCCTCAGCATGCTTGCACCACCGGCAGCATCGAGGGTGATGAATACGGCCGGCATTCCCTCACTGAAACCGGATTCCGCGTCGACAATCTGATCACCTGACGCAATGACCTCACGCTTCAGCAGTTGCCCGGAGATACCTTCGCGACCAGGGTAGCGGCGTGACCCGGGGCTGTCGCCCGCAGTGTCGACCATGCGAAATTCCAGTGTCGCCGTAGCCGTCAGAATCTTGTTCAGTTCCTCCGGATCCTGCAGACCCGGCAGTTGGACAATGATGCGGTCGACACCCTGTCTTTGAACCAGTGGTTCGGACACGCCGAGCTGATCAACACGATTCCTGATCGTCGTAATATTCTGCTCTATCGCGAAATCCTGGCGGGCACGAATTTGCGTGTCGCTCATGCGCACACGCAATGACCGGCCATCGGCACCGTCGGCAATCAGCAGCCCGGAATCAGCATCCCGAATGATGTCACGGGCAGCTTCGAGGTCTTCGGCATTTTGCAGTCTTACCAGCAAAATCTGATTGACGACTTCCGGGCGACTACGAATGCGATTCTCTCGAAGCCGATCGGCGAAGTCCTGACTGTAAGTCTGCAGCCGGCTTTCTATCGCCGAATCCATATCGACTTCGAGCAAAACATAAACGCCGCCGCGCAGATCAAGACCGAGGCTCATCGGGCTGAGGCCCAGACTTCGAATCCAGGGCGGCAGTTCCGGTACCGAAGAGAACGCGACATTGGCGACGCCGGAAAATCGATCGCGCAAACTGTTACCTGACTTCTGCTGATCGTCCCTGGAATTGAATGTAACGATCACCCGGCCGTCCTGGATGAATGATTCTTTTGGCGAAATTGATTCTGCCTCGAGAGCCGTTAAAACCTGACTGATCATGCCGTCGTCGAACGGCTTGCCATCGACTTCGGAAAGTTGAACCGCCGGCGCCCTCCCATAGATGTTGGGCAACGCAAGCAGTGCGCCGAGCATCAGGATGCCAAGCACCAGCAGGTTCAGCCAGGTAGGGTAACGATTCATTGGACTTGCAACGATCAGGCGGCGTCAAAGGTGCCTTTCGGCACAACAGCCGATACCGTCGATTTCTGCACCTTGACCTCGACATTGTCCGCGATCATCAGTGTCGCATAGTGCTCACTGACCGCAGTTACCTTGCCGAGAATGCCGCCGGCAGTAACCACCTCATCACCGGTCGACAGCGCGCCGACCAATGCAGTATGCGCTTTTTGTCTTTTCTGCTGTGGCCGAATCAATAAGAAATAGAAAGCGACGAAGATAACGATCATCGGCAGGAAGAAACCGAATGCATCGCCTTGCGCTGCGCCCTGCGCGTGGGCAGGACTGATTAGAAAATCCATGAGCAAATTAAACTCCCGGCAGCCGGTTCAGGCCCGGGCCTCAAAAAATAGCGCGCCATTATGGCATACGTGCGCCGTACTTGGGGATACCCGATGCGGAATCAAGTGTTTATAAAATTTCGAGCGGACACAAACCACCAAACTGCAGCCGATCAGACCTCACGGGCATCTTCCGGCCCTGACTGTGCATAGGAGGATTTCAAATCGGCAACCAACCGCGATAGCTCACCCGCCTCAATAGCTGCCCGCAGACGTTTCATAAGTTGTTGATAATAATTAAGATTGTGAATCGTTCCCAGTCTCGGGCCAAGCATTTCTCCAGATTGCGCGAGATGGCGCAGGTACGCCAGGCTGTAGTTGCGGCAGGTATAGCAATCACAGTCCGGGTCCAGCGGCCCGGTATCAGCGGTGTATCGCGCATTGCGGATCTTGACGATTCCCCTCGATGTGAACAGGTGTCCGGTGCGAGCATGTCGCGTCGGCATCACGCAATCGAACATGTCGACCCCGCGACTGACGGCGTCTGCAATATCGAGCGGCGTGCCAACGCCCATGAGATATCGAGGCTGGTCAGCCGGCATGGCCGGCATGAGTTGATCGAGGACTTCGATTCTCTCACTTTCAGGTTCGCCCACCGCAAGCCCGCCAATCGCATATCCATCGAAGCCGATCTCACAAAGCCCGGCCAGAGATTCCCTTCGCAAACTGTCGTAGATACCGCCCTGCACGATGCCGAACAAGGCCTCGCCCCGATCCGGTTCTTCTTGCTTTAGCTCATCAAAATGGCGGCGGCTCCGATCCGCCCAGCGTAACGATAATTCCATGGACTGGCGCGCCTCGTCCTCGGTGACAGGGTATGGCGTGCACTCGTCAAGAATCATCGCGACATCCGCGTTCAGGTCATGCTGCACTTGCATCGATTTTTCCGGGGTCAGGAATACTTCATCACCATCGACCGGAGAACGAAACTTCACGCCCTCCTCGCTGAGCCTGGCGCTGGCCGCCAGCGAAAACACCTGGAAGCCGCCCGAGTCCGTCAGGATCGGTCCGTGCCAGTTCATAAACTCATGCAGACCACCGTGCTCGCGGACGATCGGCGTCCCGGGTCGCAACATCAGGTGAAACGTGTTGCCAAGAATGATTTCGGCCCCGCATTGCGCGACTTCTTCCGGCGTCACACTCTTGACCGATCCGCAAGTGCCAACAGGCATGAATGCAGGCGTCTTTACCTTGCCACGCCTAAAACTCAGTTGGCCGCATCTTGCGGACCCGTCAGTTTTTCCCGGTACGAAATTCATGTGTTGTTGATTATGCCGTCAATGGAGGCAGAAGCAGCATTGCATCACCATAACTGAAATATCGATATCGCTTTTCGACAGCATGGCGATACGCATCAAGAATGCGCTTGCGGCCGGCAAATGCAGCAACCAGCAGCAGCAACGACGATCGCGGCAGGTGAAAGTTGGTAAGCATCGCGTCGACGGATCGGAATTCATAACCGGGTGTAATGAACAGATCGGTCTCCCCGTCACAGGGTTGCAGTTCACCGCTAGCCGACGCGGATTCGAGAGCGCGAACTGACGTTGTACCGACCGCAACGACACGGCCTCCGGAAGCTCGCGTTGCACGTACCGCTTCACAGACCTTTTTGCTTACCCGGACTCTTTCTGCATGCAGGCGATTCGATTCGATGTGCTCCTCGCGCAGTGGCTGGAACGTGCCTGCGCCAACATGCAACGTCACGAATTCGTGATTCACGCCACTTTGTGTTGTCTCGTCCAGCATGCGCTGGTCAAAGTGCAGCCCGGCAGTAGGTGCCGCGACAGCGCCCGGTTCACGGGCATAGACCGTCTGATATCGATCGACATCGGCGGATTCGGAGTTGCGATTGAGATAGGGTGGCAAGGGTATGTCGCCGTGCAGCTCCAGAAAATCGCGTACCGGCACCGATAGACGCAGTCTGAACATATCGCGTTCACGGTCGACTATGGTGGCTTCACAATCTCCGGCAAGCTCGAGTAACGCCCCTGGCTTCGGTGTCTTGCTGGCTCTGAGTTGTGCGAGCACTTCCGTTTCGGAGAGTATGCGCTCCACCAGGATTTCGACGCGGCCACCGGTTTGTTTTTGGCCAAGCAAGCGTGCCCGGATGACGCGCGTGTCATTAAATACCAGCAGGTCGCCAGCGTGGAGCAAAGCCGGCAAATCTGCGAACTGACGATCTGCCAGTGACTCGCCGACCACCAGCAAACGACTATCGCGCCGCCTGGCAGGCGGGTACTGTGCAATCAGCTCCGTTGGCAGCTCGTAGTCGAAATCAGACAAAAACATGGGCAGCATGGTACCGCAGGAGCCCTTCCTAAGCGGGCGACAAACATTGAAGGGCAAGTTTCCTTACATGCCCTTTCAATGTTTGCTAAGCATTAAGCAACCGCCCGCAGTGAAAGAATATCGCTCGCTGGGGCGAGCTCCTACAGGCGAGCTCCTACAGGCGAGCTCCTACGATATTTTCTTACCTACGTTCCGCGGGCGACGGGACGATTTTCACCGCGGGTACGGCCTGAACTTGGGGTACGACAAGCGGCGCCACTGAGCTGCGGCGATTGTCGGGAACCTCGATGCTGATTTTCTGCTTGCGCTGGTCACGCATGATCTCGATATCAAGTGTCTCGCCACTCTGATAGGAACCGAGAATACGCATCGCATGATTCACCGAGGTTGGCTTGCGTCCATCGATACTTTGAATGACATCGCCATCCTGCAATTTAAGATCTTCGTTTTTGGGTGCACGCACGATGAGCAGACCTTCATCCGCGCCGAAATAGCTGCCAAGGCGCTCTGTCAACATGACCAACTCCATGTCGCCGAGACCGCTTCCTCCGCCAATCCAGACAAAGCGATTCTTGAACTGGCCGAATTGCGGCGCGACATGGATATCTGGCATCACAAAGTCTTCACCGTCGAAATTAAACGCGAAGATGCCACCTGGTACGGATCGGGGCGCGACTTCGGTCGACATCGATTTGCCGTTGCGCAGGTATTCAACCGTCAGTTCATCGCCCTCTTCGACACCCCGCATAAAATCGAGCAGCTTTTCGTTGGCTTCGCGGCCGTTGTCAGCAGTCAACGACTCGCTGTTAATTGATGTAATGACATCACCTGCCCTGAGGCCGGCTTC
>JADFGH010000151.1 GCA_022567775.1 Pseudomonadota bacterium
CGAGCGAAACTTCCTGCTCATCTTCGTGGCGATCGGCGCCATCAACTGGCTGGATATGGCCAGAATCGTCCGCGGACAAACACTGAGCCTTAAGCAGCGAGAATTCGTCGATGCGGCACGACTCATCGGTGTATCAACGCCTGGAATTATTTTGCGCCACATCACACCCAACCTGCTCGGCGTCGTTGTCGTCTACATGACGCTCACGATTCCGCAGGCGATCCTGGTCGAGTCGTTCCTGAGTTTTCTCGGCCTGGGCGTACAGGAACCGCAAACTTCACTGGGCGCGCTGGTGAATGGTGGCGTAAGCAACATGGAGGGGGCGCCATGGCTGCTGCTGATTCCGGCCATCGTCCTTGCGCTAATCCTGCTTTGTTTCAATTTTCTGGGTGACGGGCTAAGAGACGTGACAGATCCGAAAAAGAAGACCTGATGAGCCTGCTCGACGTAAAGCAACTCAGCATACGATACGCGGACTCCGCGAAGCCGGTCGTGCAAAACTTAAGTTTTACGATCGAGGCGGGCCAGTCACTTGGCATTGTCGGTGAGTCCGGTGCCGGAAAGACACAAACGGCATTGGCGGTGATGGGTTTGTTGCCGGCCAATGCAAATACCAGCGGCAGCATTCGATTCGATGGGCAGGAGTTCCTGGGTGCTGCACCCGATGTTTTGAATCGCTATCGTGCATGCCGTATCGCGATGGTATTTCAGGATCCGATGACCGCGCTAAATCCGTACGTAAGAATTGGTGATCAGCTGCGACGTATTTTGCTGGAGCATAAGATCTGCAAGCCGCCTGAGGCACGCGAACGAACCCTTAAGATGCTGCAAAGGGTTGGATTACCGGACGCGGAACGTCAATACGGGGTATTTCCGCACGAGCTTTCCGGTGGCATGCGGCAGCGTGCCATGATAGGCGCCGCCCTGCTTGGCGAACCCGACTTGCTGGTGGCCGATGAGCCAACGACCGCGCTCGATGTCACGGTGCAGGCACAAATTCTGGGCCTGTTGCGAGAGCTGCGATCTCAGTCGAATGCCGCCTTGCTCCTGATTACACATGATCTTGGTGTGGTTGCCGGAAACTGTGACCGGATACTCATGATGGACAACGGCCGGCTGCTCGAGGAGGGGCCGACCAAGGAAATTTTCGCGGCCCCATCAAAGGAACGTACCGCCAAACTGATTGCTGCTGCGCGGCGCATTGATATGCCGGCAAAGACGACGCCTTTGCCAGGTGGCGAGGCGCCGATCATAGAGGTGGACAACGTATCGGTCAGTTTCAGGGAGCGCCGGCTAAGCGGCAAAAGACAACTGCACGCGGTTCGACGTTTAAGTTTCAAGGTAGCGCCGCGCGAGACCATAGCGATCGTTGGCGAATCCGGGTCCGGTAAGACGAGCCTGGTCAGGGCCATCCTGGGTCTGATTCCGATGCGCAGTGGCACGGTCACCTACCGCGGCAAGCAACTGCCCGGCCTCGTGCAATCGCGACCGAATAATATTCGTCGTCAACTGCAAATGGTTTTTCAGGATCCGGCGGCGTCACTGAATCCGGCAATGCGCGTTGCAGATATTGTCGCGGAGCCGATCAGCATTCATGAACCCAAAAAGAAGAAGGCTGAGCGCGAACAGGATGTGAACAAAATGCTGCAACATGTCGGGCTTGGCATAGAGTTGCGTGAGCGGTTTCCACACGAGTTATCCGGAGGTCAGGCGCAACGGGTGGCGATTGCACGTGCACTTGTCATCAGGCCAAAGGTACTGATTTGTGATGAGGCGGTTGCGGCGCTGGATGGCACCATTCAAAGCGATATTCTGCACTTGCTGCAGGCAGAACAAGCGGATTCGGGCCTCTCGCTTATTTTTATTACACACGATCTGTCGGTGGTGCGGCAAATAAGTCACCGGGTCCTGGTCTTGTACATGGGGCGGGTGTGCGAGATAGCGACCAACGAACAGCTCTTCAAACGGCCGCTGCACCCGTATACAAAGGCGCTGATTCAATCCGTTCCGGTGCCTGATCCGAATGTAAAGCCGGATGACGTGCCGCTCGCAGGTGAGGTGTCATCGATACTGAACCCGCCTGCGGGTTGCCCGTTTCACCCGCGGTGCGAACACGCTGTCGCGCGCTGTAGTGAGCAGGTTCCTGCCCTGGAATCAGTCGCCGGTGGCAGCGTCGCGTGTTTCAGAGCAAGCGAGCTGGACCTGAGCTGTTAGCGGTGGATTGCTGCAACGATGTCGACACATTGTTTCGATTTCGCGGGAGCCCGCCTGTAGGAGCTCGCCTGTAGGAGCTCGCCCCAGCGAGCGATTGGCTACATCCTACATCCCCGGCATAGGGATCGGCATCGGTGCGCCGTTGACGCTGAGAAGCCCCTGTGCGTACTCGGCGTTCATGACATAGTCGTCGCCGTCTTTCAGCAAAATACCCATGGCCACAAGTGCGCCAGCCTGCGGGTTCATCATTTGCAAAAACTCGAAAAGTGCTGTTGGCATACGAATATCAGCTGACGCAGTCGTTGCAAGCAAGATGCCTGACCAACTGAAATCTGCCGAGGAATCCCCCTCGGGAATGTCGACAATGATCCTGGTGGACACTTTGCCCTGCGGCAGTGTCACATCAAGCCGATCGATGCGGAGTTCAGCTCCGGACGCAAAAATATTTTGCAAATCGTTTTCGATCAGCGGGAACAGATCAGCCAACGCTGCTTCAGGTTCGGCCGTGCCCTGCGCTTGCCTGAATGCTCCGGCGATGACTTGCATCGACGCCGCATCCAGCCGGTTCAGAGCCAGATCCAGGACAAAATTCATGTCTCCAATTCCGGGCACAATAATCGCATCGACCGCCACTTTCGTGCTGACGTTCAGCCGCGCATCGTCAACATTGGCATCGGTGGACAAGGAGATTTTGCCAACGGTTACCGGTGAGGCCGTGCTGTCAACCACCAATGACTCCAGGGCGAACTCTGCCGATCCCACATTGAAGCCAAAATCGCTCCTGACCTGATGCGCGGAGATGGACATTGCGCCGATGCGAATTGCCTCACCGTCATTAGAAATTGTGACCGGCTCGATCCGGCCCTCGACCACGAACGCACCGGTAGAGCTGTTGGTTTGCAACGCGACGTCGACGCCCGCCCATTCGATGCGCACTTTCTCGTTCTCGAAACTGCCGGTCTCGAGCACGAAACGCGAGTCAGTAGTGCCGGTCAGGCTCACATTGCTGTATAGCGAGCCTGGTAATGGCAGCAGTTCGCCGTTGCCGGGATCAATCTGAAACGTGGATACCGCGCTCGCGAGGACCGGCATCAGGGAGCCGGATTCCCTGTTTAGCGAGCCAATCGGCACCAGGCCGTGATCGAGGCGCGTGTCGATGATCAGGGAAGGCAACTCATCGTAAGCGGTTGCCTGTAGATAGGTATCCACCGCTGCGCGGAGCGAGCCACCACTCAATACCATGCGGTGGCGGCCTTGTGACGTAAACCAGCCACGATCGAAGCTTTCCGTCTCAAACCTGATGCCACCGCTACCGCCTTCGGCCCACGCGATACTTTCCTCGAGGTTCTTCTCAGCCATCCTGCCAACGATGCCCGGCGACACCAGGACAACGACTGCAAGGACCACCAGCAAAACCACAAGCCACCGTTTCACGTCATTCCCTCTCTTGGGTCATTGGATCAGCGGATGCTAGCATGGCCGCTGCCAATCCGCTGCAGGCGAATTTGTGATCTTTAGTGCAAGAAATGAGCGTGATTAATCGACCTGCAGGAGCCCGCCCCAGCGGGCGATGTTTACGGGATGGCAGTGGATAAAACGGGAATTCCTGAGGAGCAGAAGTGAAAGACTTTCGCGCTTATCGCATCGACCAGGAGGACGGCAAGATTGTAGCCGGCTTTACAATGCTCAACATTGACGACCTTTCTGCAGGCGATGTTGTTATCAGGGTCAGCCACTCGACCATCAACTACAAAGATGCGTTAGCGGCAACCGGCGCCGGCAAAATTCTCCGGACCTTCCCACTCGTCGGCGGCATAGACCTCGCCGGTTCGGTCGTGAGTTCGGAGGATGATCGCTGGTCCGAGGGTGACCTGGTGCTGGTAAACGGTTGCGGACTCAGCGAAACCTGCGACGGCGGATATGCCGAATACGCTCGTGTAGCCGCCGATTCGATCGTGCCGGTACCCGATGGCATGAACGCTTCGCAAGTCATGCAGATAGGCACCGCCGGATACACTGCGGCGCTCGCCATTCACCGCATGGAGCAAAACGGGCAGTCGCCGGAAGGCGGTCCTGTCGTGGTGACCGGCGCGACCGGCGGCGTCGGTTCCATCGCTGTCGACATGCTGGATGGACGCGGCTACGAAGTGGTCGCGGTCACCGGCAAGTCCGAACAAAGTGAATATCTAAAGAGTATCGGCGCCACGGAGATACTCATTCGCGACGACATTGATTTGGGGAAACGCCCGCTCGAAAAAGCCCGGTGGGGCGGCGCGATCGACAACCTTGGCGGCGACTACCTGACCTGGCTTACACGAACGGTGAATTACGGTGGCAACATCGCAAGCATCGGCCTGGCTGCAAGCCATGAACTCAACACGACGGTAATTCCCTTCATACTCAGGGCAGTGTGCCTGCTCGGCATCAACTCAGTGGACACGCCACGCGATCTGCGCCTGCAGGTGTGGGACCGCATTGGCAAGGACCTCAGACCCAGGCACCTCGATATCATCGGCAGCCGCAGCATTGGCTTCGATGAATTACCGGACGCGTTTCAGGCGTATATCGATGGGACGGTGACCGGACGTACCGTCGTGGCAATCCCCTAACCGGGGTCAGAGCTTATCGTCTATTCCCATATGACTTCCGGGACGGACCAAAGGCCCGTCGCGGGCTCTGACCCCAATTTCCCGATCGAAATTCCCGTGTTCGACGCCAATCCTCAGACGCAGGCATTGGTTGAACTCCATCCAGGCGGATTGGATGCCCGAAAATTTTGGAAACAGTTGAAAAATCAGGGTATTACCCACTTGTTGCTCAACGTGGAAACGGACATCGACATGACGGCCGCCCTAGCGGTGTTCGAGAAGGCGGGTTGTGCGAGAGTCGCCAAGAGGATGACGGCAAGCAGTTTCGAATCGCGGACCCTGTCGGTGGGCAACCGGGTGCCTACTCTGATGGCGATCTATGCGTTGACGAGGGGCCAATGCCGGCTCTGAGGTTGCCGGAAAGGGGGATCCCGCGCAGGGCGGAAACCTCCCGTGCGGAAGGCGCGACACAGCCGAACCATGCCGGTCATCCATATTTTCCTTTCCGATCTCGGGACATCGGGAGAACCGTGGCCGTGTCGCAGCTATCTTCGCAGGATTTTCACCACGGTTGACAGCCTGGTCTTCGTCACACACCTTGCCGGCGGTGTCATCGGCGGGAACGGTTTTACGTGGGTAAGCTGAGCGTTGTCATCCCCTGCTATAACGAGGAAGCCACCCTCGAAACCCTCGTCGGGCGGGTATTGGGCGCCGAGCGATGCGGGCTCGAACTCGAAGTCGTGATCGTCGATGACGGGTCCCGCGATCGATCGGGCGAACTCATGGACAAGCTGGCCAGGATGCACCCGGAGATTCATTGCATCAAGCATGGGCGCAATCAGGGCAAGGGTGCCGCCTTGCGCACAGGCTTTGCCGCGGCCAGCGGCGATATCCTGCTGGTGCAGGATGCCGATCTCGAATACGACCCGGCCGAATATCCGCGCCTGCTCAAGCCGATACTGGATGGTCGCGCCGATGTGGTGTACGGATCGCGTTTCCGGGGTGGAGAGGAAGCCCGCGTTCTGTTCTTCTGGCACAGCGTTGCGAACAAGATCCTGACGCTGACCCCGAACATGCTCACCGACCTGAACCTGACCGATCTGGAAACCGGTTACAAGGTGTTCCGGCGCGAGATCATCGATGCCGTCACCATCCGCGAGGACCGGTTCGGCTTC
>JADFGH010000152.1 GCA_022567775.1 Pseudomonadota bacterium
GTTCGCAGGAGGAACTACTCCGACTGGCGAACCGGTTGCAGCCCAATTTACAGGCGCGTGGCGGTGGTGCAAAGGGCATCGAGTACCGCAAATTACAGTTGCCGGACGGCCGCTGGACCGTTGTGTTGCATGTACTGGTAGATACCCGTGACGCAATGGGCGCCAACGCTGTCAATACCATTTGTGAAGGTCTCGCCCCGCACCTCGAAAGAATATGCGGCGGCACCGTGGGCCTCAAAATTATCTCGAATCTTACCGATCGCTCGCTCGTTTCGGCGAAGGTGAAAATATCACCGGCACTGCTCGCACGCGGAGAAATTTCCGGCGAGCAGGTTCGCGACAGCATTGTGCTGGCGAATGATTTTGCCAACTCGGACCCGTATCGTGCCACGACCCACAACAAGGGAATTATGAACGGCATCGATGCGATTGCCCTGGCAACCGGCAATGACTGGCGATCGCTCGAGGCTGGCGCCCACGCATTTGCTGCACGGGATGGCGTATACCGGGCGCTGACGAGCTGGGCAGCAGATGCAGACGGCGACTTGTTGGGCGAACTGACCTTGCCTGTCAAGATCGGTGTCGTCGGCGGGTCGCAGGCAGTGAATCCGTCGGCGGCGACCGGCCTCCGGATCACAGGTGCGGAATCGGCGCAGGAACTTGCCGAATTGATGGGTGCGGTCGGGCTGGCACAGAACTTCGCAGCGCTTCGCGCACTGGTTACCGATGGCATTCAGAAAGGCCACATGAGCCTGCACGCCCGCAGCGTTGCGGCATCAGCCGGCGCGCCGGTCGAGATTTTCGACCAGGTAGTTGCCGGTATGGTCAGCAGTGGTGACGTGAAGTCATGGAAGGCCGAAGAGCTGATCAAGAGCTTGCAGGTGTCTGCTGGCGACACGGCCAGGATCCCGACGTTGAAGATGTCTGAGAGCCTGCCGCCTGGCACGGTTGTCCCGCCCGTTCCGCATGCCGCGGAAAACGTTCCGGCGCTGCAGAAGCCTGACGGCGTGGCGGCAGGCAAGGTTATCCTGCTTGGTGAGCATGCCGCCGTTTACGACCGGGATGTACTGGCACTGCCGCTCGAGTCTGCTGTGACCGTCCGCATCGCCGAAACCGCAGCGGGGATTCGTCTTTTGATCCCGGACTGGAACATTGAACAGCAACTGGATCCCGATGCCCCGGTAAGAGGTGGCCAGGCTGCAGTGTTGTCCCTGATCAGGCGATATTTCGGCGTAACAGAGCGTGGCTTCGATATTCATGTGCGGTCACGCATTCCGCTCGGAGCGGGTCTCGGATTTTCCGCAGCGCTCGCGGTGGCGACCATTCGTGCGTTCGACAAAATTGCCGGAAAAGGCATGAGCAACGTAGAGGTCGAGAAGCTGGCGTTTCAATGTGAAAAAATATCGCACGGAACGCCGTCCGGAATAGACAACAACATCGCGACTTTCGGCCAGCCCGTGCTCTTTAGCAAAGGCACCCGCTCGAGGACGAAACCGATCACGCTGATCGAGGTAACGCCACTCGTGATCGCATCGAGCGGCATCAGGGGAAATACGATAGAACAGGTAGCAGGTGTCCGCGAGCGATTCGATAAGAATCGTGAGCTCTACAGCACCATCTTTGATGAAATCGGTGAAATCAGCATTGCCGGCGCAGCCGCGCTCAGGAATTGTGATTACGAACAGCTCGGAGCGATGATGAATGTTTGCCAGGGCTTCCTGAACGCAATCGAGGTTTCCACGCCGGAACTCGAGACAATGATCGCAATCGCGAGGAAAAATGGCGCGATCGGTGCGAAACTGACAGGAGCAGGTGGTGGCGGATCGATTGTTGCACTGTGCCCGGACAAGGTCAGCGAGGTAACACAGGCGCTGGACGCGGCCGGATACCAGATTGTGCCGATGAAAATTCAACAGGATTCTCATGGCAGTGCAGAAAGGACATAGCGTGTCGCCCGAGAGTGAGTTGCTCATCCTGGTCGATACTGACGATCAGGAAACGGGGACTCTCAGCAAAGTCGAGTGTCACGACGGTGATGGCATATTGCATCGGGCGTTCTCGGTATTCCTGTTTAACGACCAGGGAGAATTGTTACTACAACAGCGCAGCGCGGACAAACGTCTGTGGCCAATGTACTGGACGAATACCTGTTGCAGCCACCCGTGCCAGGGTGAATCGATGCAACTCGCGACAGAGCGGCGCCTGCAGCAGGAACTGGACACCGGTTCGACGCTCGAGTTTATTTACAAATTCGCATACCAGGCCCGCTTCGGTGACCTGGGCTCGGAACACGAACTCTGCTCGGTCTATCTCGGCCGGCTCGAACGGGACGCGACTGCAAACGACGCAGAAATCGCCGCGCTGCGCTATGCAGATGGGAAGAGATTGCAGGCGGAAATCGAGTCGAACCCTGACGATTTTACGCCGTGGTTCAAAATGGAGTGGCAGCGCCTGAACGAAGAATTCCCGGACCGCCTTGCAAAATACACCACGCCTGTTTAATGGCTATCCCCAACTTCGGTCGCGGCAAATCCCCGGCAAGCGAGCAAATCTGATGAGCCTGTTCGACAAGCTTTTTAGGTCGAAAAATCCGGCCGATCCCTATCAGACCGAGGCACAGTTTGAGGCGAACCTGGCCAGACAGGTATCTATGACGCGTCAAGGTGTGGCGCAGCTCCGGGAATACGAGGGCCGCGAACTTCGCCTGGAATTTTTCTTTTACACCAACAACCCGGCCAACGCTGAAGCATTGAACTCGCAACTCGTGCAATTGGGATATGAATCACAGTCTGGCGAATCTGCGAGCGAACCTGGTCTATTCGTTACCAGCGGCTGGACGACGCCCATCCGAATGGATGAAGCTACGGTCATCGATTGGATCGAAACCATGTGTCGGCTGGGCTACGCGAATAACGCTGAGTTCGATAGTAACAGGCGGCGCACGCCTGTAGGAACTCGCCCCAGCGAGCGAAAGTAATTGTAGATCGCGCTGCGTGAGTCGTTTTCAGCTCACGTATCGATAGTATTCGATACCCAGATCCTGGAAATGGCGCTGATCGATGCGGCCGACTTTTTCGATGATGAATTCATCTTTCGGCAGATAGGCGAGACCGGTAACGCGCCTGCCATCGTGCAGGGCTGCGTATTGTTTTTCGCTCAGGTCCACCGCGAATTCCATGGATTCCGCCAGGCGAATCCTGGCGGTCGCCTCTCGCCATTCATCCGCGACCACCAGCGGGATAACCTCGGCTGCGTCGCCGCTGCCGTAGCCAAGTGTCAGCATTTCTTCGCCAGCCAAATCGCGGTTCTCATCTGCTGCCTGTTCAAATCCTGCCGCCATCCATGCGGGTAGTGCGGCGGTGTACAGGTTGCCGAGGTCGAGCATCGTGTCGCTGCCAAGCGCGAGTTTGTCGAGAATCTCACGACGATATTTTCGTGCCGCGCGGAAGATTCGGAAGGCAGCCATGGTTAGCGGATAAGCTTCGAAGTTGTGGTGTTCCGGGTCGGCCAGCTCGGCCACTTCCGGCTTGCTCACCATTTCCTTAAGCAATTCCTCGGGCTCGATGCCCGCCTGGTAGCAATAAGAAGCGAGCTCAGCGCGATCGTCGGGACTACCGCTGGCCAATGCGAACAGGTAGGCGATCGCATAGCCGGTTTCCGGCATCCTGCGATAGGGCCTGTGCATGAATATGGTTTGCAGGCTTTTCAGATACTCGCTCGCATTCAGCCCGCGCTTTTCATACATGTCATTCAAGGCATGCAGGGTCTCATCGATGTAGCAGGTGGTCGAGTACTTGCCGTTGAAGATCGGGAAGTCCTGTACCTGGTGACTTTCACTGCGGTCCTGACCGCAGAATCTCATCATCGGTTTGCGAAAGTCGATAATGCGGTAATCGGAAGCTGATCCGGACTTGATCAGATCAACTGCCACAAGTTTAGGCTCTTCTTCCAGCAACATTGCAATTGCGCCGGCACCCTGTGTCGGCTCACCGCTGCTGCCGCGCGCGTACTCCGCGATGTCGGCACAAACGACAATCGCCTGGGTGCCCGCGCCGTCGAGCGCGAGATGACGCAATGCGCCTTTCATGCCGTACACACCACCGAGGCAGGCATGCTTGAATTCCGGAACTTCGCAGCTCCTGGCGATCGGCGAGAGGCCCTGCATTTCGAGCGCGCGGTCCACCATGCCCTTGACGATGATTGCGCCGGCGGAATTGTCCGTGCTGGATTCAGTGCCCAGGCCAAGAAACTTGATGCGCGCCGGGTCGATATCGTACTGCCTGATCAGGCGCATGACGGCCGTGGCGGCCATCGTATAAATGCTTTGATTGGGCCCGCGCACGCGAAAGCTGCGCCCAACGACCTCCCGCACCTTCGGCCACTGGTTATCGGTCCATTGACACCAGTCCTCCAGCCATACCCGGTATGGCGGCACATAGGCGGCTAGCCCGCTTATTCCTATGCTTTTTCTATCCATGGATTGCCTGTCTGATTGGTCTTGTTTGCAGTCGTAAAAGGCACAGCCTTCGAATTCTAGTTGTCCGGGCCCTTGCACTCAAGGCCGGCAGGAGGCTGACCAGGGCCGTCCCTGTCATTGAGACCGCATCTAGACGGAAAATGCTGCGAAAAGTGCGGCCAGGCCGAACATTATTATAAGGCCGGTAAAGTAGGCGAATGCGAGTATCAGGAATTTCAGGATCGTGAACAACCGCCTTTGTTCGTAAACGCGGCGCAACGCCTTGTAAAGGTAGACCGGAACATACAGCGACGCCGCGAAGACGGTAACATCGATCGGGGTTTCAGGCACGTGAAACAGTGCCCCCAGTCGTGTAAACAGGACTTGCAGGCTCAGGATCAGGAAGACAAACGAGTGATAGTGCACCACGAATAACAGGTGTTCGACGTAGAAGCGCTTCGATAGCGGATAGAGGATTTTCAGCACCAGCGCCATCAATGGCAGCAAAACGAATAATGCCGCCGGCACGTTGTTCAGAAGCTTGTTTAGAAAGGCCCTGCCATCGTCCGCGATAATGCGGTCGCACATGACCTGCAGCCGTTCTTCTGTCAGGCGCGATGCCAGCCACCGTGGCAGGTCCGCACTGTCGAAATCGTCAAGATCACAGTTACTGCCGGGCTCTTCGTCATCATCTTCGGCGGCATCACTCGCGGCATCGGTGCCGCCCGGGTCGACGACGATGATTCCCGCTTCCGCCAGGTCACCTAATACCTCCTCGCCAATGGCATCCGCATCACTGGCGCTTTCCTCACTTTCGCTGGCCGCCGGCGCCTGCGGTTCGAACAGGATGCCCAGCTCTTCCCGCGGATCAAAAAAGGCGACCAGGAAAAAGACGATGCTCAAAATGAGGTACATGCGAAATGGCGGCATGAAGCGCGCACGCCGGCCCTGCAGATAATCGCGAGTCAGTTGTCCCGGGCGGATTACCAGCGGAACCAGCGTACGCCAGAGGCGGGAATCCAGTTCCAGCAGATCGCCGAAGGCATCCCTGAGCAATTCCCATACACTGATGAGCCTGCTGGTTGCACGCTGTCCGCAATTGCCACAGTACTGGGCGTCGAGTTTGGTGCCGCAATTCAGACAGACCTCAACCGGCTTTTGCTCGCCTTCGGCGATATCAGTGTGGCGCAATACGCGACGGGACGCCTCGAACCGTCCTGCGAAGCGATCGCTTGCCGATTGCTGCATCGCCTCTGCCTGCCCGGAAAAAAACTGCTCGAGGTCAGCGTTACTGGCAAAGTGATAATGTGCGACCCGGCGGGCACGCCCCTGGTCGTCGTCTTCGAGCTCAAAAACTTCTGCGCGGTATATCCCGGGGATCTGCAACATCTCCTCGACGTGACGCTCAAGCCACTCATCGAATTGATCGACGATCTCGCGATCGACACTGATCGTGACCTCAACTATGGGCCCGGAGGCGTTTGTCATGGATCAGACTGCCGTTA
>JADFGH010000153.1 GCA_022567775.1 Pseudomonadota bacterium
GATCACGGTCCTCTCGTAGGATGTGTACATAAGCACCGGCCCTTCCTTGCCCAACGCCCGGATCATCGATTCCGCCAGCCTGCGCATCGGCGGATCACCGCTTAGATCGAGAAAATCGGCATGCTCGAGCACGCCCGGCGCAGTTTCATAGTGGCAGGAAAACTGGATTGGCAAAGTCTCGTAGGGCCTGGTGCCCGCCCAGATGGGTATGGCCGGCATGATGGTCTCGAAGTCGAGGTAGTAACGCGGGAATTCCAGCGATGCTACGAAGGCGCCTGCACCGGGCAGCAACTCTGCTTTGCCGGACCGGGTGACAGTCTGGATCCATTGCTGCTTTTCACTGAGGCGGGTTACCGGCACATCGCGGATATCCTCGATGCCCTCCGCGATCCATGCGCCGAGTTTCGCCTTGCCCCCACCGAGGCCCTGCACCGGATACTCGCTGTTCGAAGGCCAGCAGCGACTCACGAACGGGCACTCGTAGGGTTTGAAGCAGTGTGCGCCGACGCCGATAACGGGTTCATCACCACTTGCCGCCTTCTTCGCCTGCGAAATCCACTCAGGGATGATGCCAAGCAAACTGTCAGTGCTTTCGGTCTGGTCCGACTCGATGAGCAAGCCGTCGTATTCGCCCTCGCCAGCGTATACAAACGTATTGTCGACATGCGCCAGCGCGATACCGGTCAGTTCGTGCCCTGACCCTTCGACAACCCAGCGCTGGGCGGCGCAATCGAATACATGCTCGTCCTTGACTGAGGTCGACGCTTTGACTTCAACAATGCGCCATGCGTCACCATCGGGCAGAAGGGCATCAACACGTACGAGCATACCACCATGCTGGAAGGTTGCTTCAAAAATCGGATAGCGCGGCCCTTCGCTGACCAGCCGAGCGGTTTTTTTCAACGCCTTGCCCATGCCGCCTTCATAGGGAATCACTACGGCATCGTCGTTGCCATATAGCTGCTGGGCAACCTCTCCTACCGCGTGTCCGGTATTAAATGCAGCCTGCGTCGCCGCAGAATGAACCATGAGTTCTGGCCGCTGCACCTCGAGATGCAAGCGCTTCAGGCACTGGCGCGCCGACATCAGCCTGGATTTGGACAGATACACGCGCCGGCCGCTCATGTTTTCACCGTTTGCTGACTTTACTTGGCTGGATCACATTGCCAGACTAGCATCCTGCCGGCTTTCCATCGCAATCAGGGGGAACACAATGCTCAGATTCGTCACACTCATTCTCATCGCCGGTGTATTTGCCGCCCCGGCAAACGCGCAGGAGCTCACCGGCACGCTGAAGCGAGTCGCGGACACCGGGGAATTCAGGATCGGCTATGTTCCGGACGCGCCGCCGATGTCGTATGACGACGAGGACGGCAATCCAACCGGCTATTCGATCGCGTTGTGCCGCAATATCGCACGTGCCGTCAAGGAGACAGTCGGTCTCGAAGAAATCAAACTGAGTTACGTACCTTTGATATCGCCGGAAGATCGCATCAACGCGGTTGTCAATCATGTTGTCGACATCGAATGCGGCGCGACGACAATTACACTTTCGCGCCGCGAACAAGTCGATTTCACGTTAATGACGTTTATCACCGGCGGCGCCGTGCTTTCTCTCACCGGCAGCTCGATAAATTCTGTTGCCGATCTGACTGAAAAGACGGTCGCAGTAATTCGCGGCACGACAACACATGCCGCCATTCGCGACTACATCGTTAACAATGACTTCAATATCACGCTGCGCATGATCAACACGCACACTGAAGGCATGGAATTGCTGAACGCCGGCAAGGTTGATGGCTATGCCTCGGACCGTACGATGCTCGTCGGACAGGTCGTTCGTTCCGAGGACAGGTCACGTTACTCGATATCTCGCGACGTGTTCTCATTCGAACCCTATGCATTGATGCTGACGCGCGGCGACACCGATTTCCGGCTCGTAGCGGACCGGGCGCTGGCCAGCCTTTACGGCACTGCCAGGATCCGCCGGCTTTATCACGATTGGATTGGCCGCTATGGCGAACCAATGACGCCGATCCTCGAGGCGATGTACGAGTTCCAGGCAATCGGCGAGTGATATGGGAATCGCTGGCTGGGGCGGGTGAATTTGACAGCTTTTAACCCAGCGCCTGTTCGAGATCGGCAATCAAATCATCAACGCTTTCGATGCCAACGGACAACCGCAAAAGATCCTTGGGAATCGGACTGGCTGCACCTTCGATCGAATAGCGGTGTTCGATCAGGCTCTCGACACCACCGAGTGAGGTCGCGCGGACAAATACCCGGCATTTCCTGATAACACCCAGCGCGCCTTTTTCTCCACCCTTCACTCTCAGTGACAACATACCGCCGAAGCCGCCAAGCATCTGTTTCCTCGCAATTTCGTGCCCTGGGTGACTCTCGAGCCCGGGATAAAGCACTGACTCGAGAGCCGGATGGTTCTCGAAATATTGTGCGATCGCCAATGCAGACTGACAGGCATGCCCTACTCTCAGGAATAACGTGCGCATGCCTCGCTGCAATAACCAGGCTTCGAACGAGCCGAGGATCGCCCCACCTTCGGCGCGCACTTTACGTATCTCTCCCCAGAAATCATCTTTCTTTGCCGTTACCAGGGCGCCGGCAACCACATCTCCGTGGCCGTTCAGGTACTTGGTCGCCGAATGCATGACTACATCGGCACCGAATTCGATCGGGCGCGTCAGGACCGGCGTCGACACCGTGGAGTCAACGGCCAGGCGCGCGCCGGCACCGTGAGCAAGCTCGGCGGCGGTTTCGATATCGATCACGTCCCAGGTTGGATTGCACGGCGTTTCAACCCAGACGAGCGCCGTCTTACCTGCTTTGACCGTGCTCGCGAGATCATTGGGATCGGCAAGGTCATACTGATCCAGTTCGATTCCCCACCGCGAACAGAAGTTGACCATCCAGTTGCGCAGACCCCAGTACATTACTTTCGGTATGACAACGTGATCACCGGGTTTCAGCGACTGGACGATGGCGCCGGCAGCCGACATCCCGGATGAAAACAACAACGACTCCTCACCGCCCTCGAGCTGCGCCAGCAATCTCTCCGCGATCAGAAAACCGGGATTCTCGTCCCTGGCATAACTGTGGCTTTCTGCAATCAGCTTGTAATTTTCGTCGCGACCAAAGGTTGTCGAGGGCTGCACCGCTGGAACCAGGCTACCGGTAACCGGGTCCGGGCTGTGCATACCCTGGGCAGTATAAGTCTCGGGCGCGAGATCTTTCGGCATTGTCATGTCAGTTACTTGTTTGCTGCTGAATAAATTCCCGGGTGTCCTCGAGTAGCGTTGTGCGGGACGGTTCATTCACGTACATCATGTGACCCCCGCGGTAATATTTGTAAATTACCCGGTCACTGCGGATGTCGTGACGATTAAGCGTGTATTCCGCGTCGAAGAACGGCGTAACCAGGTCATAATAGCCGGCGGCAAGCAGGACTTTTGAATCAGGATTGATTCGCAATGCACTCGCCAGGTCCCGTGCAGTATTCACGAACATCGGCTCGTACGACTTTCCGTCGGGAACGGTGCGGTACCGCCATTGGCCGGATAATTCTTCGTCCGCAGGTGCGAGATAGAGCCGGTCCCAGTCGACGCCAAGGTCATCGTGCATGTAGGCCATCAACGCCGATTTGAATGCACTCGAAATGGCATGGTCGGCCGCGTCGCCCGCCGGATCGGCATTCAGGTCGTCAATCTCGTCCGAGGTATAGCGCGCATCCAGAAGGCCAATCGCAAGACCGTCTTCTCGCAGGAGTTCCTTTGCGAAGCGACGACCCTGAACCCGCAGGTTCGCGCGCTCGATATATTCCGGGCTCAGCCCCGTGAAGTAGGCCAGCCGGTCACGAATGTGTGCGCGCGTCGCGTCGCCCAGCGTGTTTCCCTTGAATAACGCGGGCAATAACTCGTCCATTGCAAACGCACGCGACTCATCGAGAAACGCTTCGAGGTTCGGGGGCTTCGGGCTGATCTTGTTGTGATACCAGGCCGCCGCGGACATCGTCGGCAGATAAGTGATGTGCGCAATGATGTTGTCGCGTATATACGGCGTCGATCCCTGGTAGTCCAGCGCCTGGGAAATAAAAATGATGCCGTTCAGGCTCATCATGAATTCGCCTTCGAGAATATTGGCGACGGCTGCCGCACGGGTCGTCCCGTAACTCTCACCCAGCAAGAATCGCGGAGAGTTCCAGCGGCCGTTTTCGGTGACCCAGGTACGGATAAATTCTGCCATCGATTGGGCATCCTCTTTGAGCCCCCAGAACTCCTTGCTCTCGTGCTCACCAAGTGCGCGCGAAAAGCCGGTGCCCACCGGATCGATGAAGACGAGATCAGTCACATCGAGAATGGTTTCCGGCGCCGCCAGAACCGGATACGGTGGCGCGCCGGAATGTGACGCATCGCTGGGGACCGAGACCCGCTTTGGTCCGAATGAACCCATGTGCAGCCACAACGATGCGGATCCCGGACCACCGTTCCACAGGAACGTTACGGGACGCACTTCGTCGTCGTCGACATCATTTTTGGTATACGCGAACGTGAAGATGCCGGCCTTGGGTTCGCCATCTTTGTCGCGCACATAGGTCTCGCCGGCCGTGACCGTGTATTTGATCGTTTGGCCATTGAAGCGGCTACTGTGCTCGCTGATGAACACCGTCGGCTCCGGAATCGGCTTCTTGTCACCCCCCTCAACCGATTCCTCCTCTTCGGCCAGCATTACGCCGGACGCCAGTACGGAAATCATCAAGAGAGCGGCTCTCATTCTTATTCTGCTGGACATGATTGGTATTCCCCTTTCAGTACCTGGCAAGAGTAGCATCTGCCACAGGAGAAATTGAGCGGGCTGATGCGGTAAACTCGCTCGCTTCCTGACGTCGTAATCGCTGCTGGAGATCTCGTATGCGCCAAGCCATCGTTTCCTTTCTTTTGCTGATTCCTGTCGGCGTATTCGCCCAGGACCGTTACCTCGTCGACTGGGAAGCGGTTGGTGAAGAGAGCATCAATCACCTGGTCGACCTGGTAAGGATCGATACCTCGAATCCACCCGGCAACGAAACCGAAGCAGCAAACTACATAAAGGCCGTTCTCGCCAGCGAGGGCATCGATTCAGAGCTGTACGCACTGGAGCCGGAACGCGCGAATCTCGTTGCCCGTATCAAGGGGAATGGCTCCAGGCGGCCGATTCTCATCATGGGACACACCGATGTCGTCGGCGTACAGGCCGATCGCTGGACCGAGGATCCGTTCGGCGCCGCGCGCAAGGATGGCTACGTGTACGGACGCGGCACGCTCGATGACAAAGACAATGTCACCGCAGGGCTGATGGTCATGCTGATGCTGAAGCGTTACGGCGTCGACCTCGATCGTGACATTATTTTCCTCGCCGAATCCGGCGAGGAAGGAACGCCGCGTGTCGGTATCAATTACATGGTCGAAAATCACTGGGAACTGATTGACGCCGAGTTTTGCCTGGCAGAAGGCGGCAACAACATTCTCGAGGCCGGCGGCGTCAAAGTCGTTGGCATTCAGACCACGGAGAAAATGCCACGCCGCGCAACACTGGTGGCGCGTGGCTCAGCCGGACATGGATCGGTGCCGCGCCTCGACAATGCCGTCACGCACCTGGCAAATGCGGTTGCCAAAGCAGGCAGCTGGAAAACCGAGATGCGCCTTAACGACACGACCCGCGCGTACTTCGATCGCCTCGCGACAATTTCCGATCCCGACGATGCATGGCGCTATCGAAACGTAGGCAACCCGGCTGAAACCGATGCAATTCAGCAGCACTTTCTGGAGACATTTCCCTACCACTACTCCGTGCTGCGGACCTCGGTCGTGCCGACAGTAATGGACGCCGGCTTCCGCAAGAATGTCATCCCTTCGGAGGCAACCGCAATCCTGGACATTCGCATGCTACCCGACGAGGACG
>JADFGH010000154.1 GCA_022567775.1 Pseudomonadota bacterium
GTACTGATGATGGTATAGGCGGCTCCTTAGTGAGCCGCTTTTTTTATCGGCCTGCTGAAAAGATCGGTGGGCTCCTACGATGAGTTCAATAGTTCCCAGATTTTTAACGGCGTGGCGGGCATGTCGATGTGTTCGATGCCGCGTACTGACAGTGCATCGAGCAATGCGTTGATGTAAGCTGGTGCGGCGCCGACCGTTCCAGCTTCACCTGCACCTTTGATGCCCAGTGGATTGCGCGGCGATGCAATTTCCTGGCACTGAAAATCGATGCCGGGAATCCAGTCCGCACGCGGCATCGGGTAGTCCATGAATGTAGCAGTTAGCAGTTGTCCGCTCTCGATGTCGTAAACTGCGTGTTCGCCGCAGGCCTGGCCCAGGCCTTGTGCGATCCCACCCATGATCTGGCCTTCGAGCAGCAACGGATTGATCACCTTGCCGACATCGTCTTCAACGGTGTATCGCAGAATTTGCACTACACCAGTATCGGGATCAACCTCCAGCTCGCAGATGTGACAGCCGTTCGGAAACGTTCCGGCCTCCGGCGCAAAATTCTCACTGCTGTAGAGTCCGGGCTCCACGTCGTCGGGTCTCCTTGCGTCGTCAAAGGACGCAGTCGCGATTTCCGCGAGCGATGCAGTCCGGTCGGTGCCAGTGATTCGAAACACGCCGTCATTGAATTCGATATCGGCCACCGCGGCTTCAAGCACCTCGGCAGCCATTTTGCGGCCGCTTTCGATCATGCTGTTTATCGATCGAAAGATTGATGAGCCGCCGATCACCATAGAACGCGAGCCGCCGGTACCGTCACCTGTTGGAACCAGTTGCGTATCACCTTGCACGATATCGACGTCATCGATGTCGAGGTCGAGTTCCGTCGCCACAATCTGTGCATAGCAGGTTTCGTGACCCTGACCGCTGGATTGTGTGCCCACAAGCACACGTATCCGCCCATTTTCGTCGAGGCGTACATGTGTAGTTTCGCTGCCAAGTCCGGAACAGATTTCGACGTAATAAATCATGCCGATGCCGCGCAGGCGTCCATTGTCTGCACTTCTGGCGCGGCGGCCTTCGAATCCTTCCCAGTCCGCACGGCTCATGGCCGAGTTCATGAGCTTTGCATAATCACCGGAATCGTAGACGCGGCCCGTCGGTGTTTTGTAGGGAAACTGATCGGAGCGAATGAAATTGCGGCGGCGAATCTCATCCGGCGCAATTGCTGTTTGTTTTGCCGCTTTGTCGACAAGCCGCTCAAGCAAATACGCGGCCTCGGGCCGGCCTGCACCCCGGTAGGCGTCGGTTGGCACCGTATTCGTGACAACCATATGGACATCGACCCAGGTACACGGTATGTCATAGCAACCGGTCGTCATGCATGCCCCGAACCACGGAATTATGGGACCCGCCTGGGAGCAATAAGCGCCGAGATTTGCCGTTATCGATACGCGCATGGCCGTGAAACGGCCGTGTTCGTCGATGGCCAGCTCGGCGTGGCTCACGTGGTCACGGCCGTGCAGGTCAGAAAGAAAACTCTCGTTTCGGTCGCCGATCCATTTGACGGGCCTGCCAAGGTCCATGGTCGCGTGCGCGGCCACGACAGTTTCACATTGCAGGAAAAACTTGAGGCCGAATGCGCCGCCAACATCCGGAGAAATAACGTGAATGTTGTCAGGTTCCAGGTTGACTGAATGGACGAGCCGGTCGCGCAGCGCGTGCACGCCCTGACAGCCCTGGTATACGGTCATGGTGCTGCCGTTCCAGGTAATGTTGCAGCCGCGCGGTTCCATTGCAGTCGGGGCGAGACGATTGTTAATGATCTCGATCTCGACCGTCGTTGCCGCACGTTCGAATGCGCGGTCAGTGGCGTCACGATCACCGTACTCCAGATGCCCGAAACTGTTTCCGTGAACGCCCTCATGAATTTGTACAGCATCGCTCTTCAATGCGTCGGCGGGCGTCACGGTGGCACTCTGCTCATCAACCTCAAACCAGATCAGTTCCGCCGCGTCGCGTGCTGCGGCAAGTGACTCGGCAACGATGCCCGCGACAGGCTCACCAACATAGCGAATTCGCCCGCGTGCGAGTGGCGGCTGACGCAAGGCGCTTCTTGCTGCCGACTGCGAACTGGGAGGCATGTCGGCCCCGATCACATCTTTGATGCCCGCCTCTGTCAGATCAGCAGCGGTGTAGACAGCAAGCACGCCATCGGATTTGCGTGCGTCAGCAACATCCAGCGTGGTGATTGCGCCATGAGCGTAAGGCGAGCGGAAAAGAATCAGGTACGCCTGTCTATCCAGCGTAACGTCGTCCGTATATCGCCCGCTTCCGGTGATAAATCGCTGGTCTTCCTTGCGTCTTACTGCCTGTCCCGTTGAGAATCTACCCACTATCGGCTCCGTTCCGAATGTTTTTGCAGCATTGCCAACCTATGTCAAACCCTGGTGCCAGGCGGCGATTACCTCACCGATCTCGTGCGGCGAATCCTCCTGAAGAAAGTGATTTCCCGGAACGGTGACTTCTTCCTGGTTTTTCCAGCCGCGGCAAAAATCCCGCTGCAAACCAGTCAGGATTGCGCCTGGTTCTGCATTGACGAACAATTTCGGCAGGTCGCATTCGTTAAGCCACTGCGAGTATCCGGCCACAATATCGTGGACATCGGCTGGCTCGCCTTCAATCGGAATCTGCCGCGGCCAGGTCAGCGTTGGCCTGCGGTCTTCTCCGGGCTCGAGATACGGGCGCCGGTATACCGTCATTTCCTCGTCAGTCAGGTCGCGCAGGACAGACCCCGGTAACACTCGTTCTACAAACATGTTCTTCTCGAGCACCATCGATTCCCCGGCGTCCGAGCGAAATCCCTGGAATACAGCTTTTGCCGCTTCCGGCCAGTCATCCCAGGTCATTGGTTTGACAATCGCCTCCATGTAGGCGATGCCCAGCACCGAGTCCGGATGCTGGCAGGCCCAGTCAAAGCCCAAAGCCGAGCCCCAGTCGTGAATGACAAAGGTCACCCGGTCCCGGACACCGAGCGCCTCCCAGGCAGCAAACAGATAGTCGCGGTGCTCGACATACCTGTAGCTATCCGGGCCCGGATTGTCGAGTTTGTCCGAATCGCCCATGCCGACAAGGTCCACGGCAATGCACCGGCCCTGATCGGCCAGGTGCGGAATGATGTTGCGCCACAGGTAGGAGGATGTCGGATTGCCGTGCTGGAAAACGATCGGGTCCCCGCTGCCGGCCTCGACATAAGCCATGCGCTTGCCATTAATCTCAATGGTTTTTTTTTCGGGCTCAATGCTGGAAATCATGGCGACCTACCTTTGAACAGGATTATTGGATTATGCTCTGTTAGATTGTATACAAACAATTCTTGCGGGAAATTCAATGACGCCCGAAAATCGCGCCGCCTACTGGCGGGCCAATCTGCAGCTTGTATCTGGCTGCCTGCTGGTGTGGTTCGTTTGTTCCTATGGATTCGGCATATTGCTGGTCGACGTCCTTAACAGCGTTCGGCTGGGCGGGTTTAAACTCGGATTCTGGTTTGCACAGCAGGGCTCGATCTACATTTTCGTGGGTCTGATTTTCTTCTATGCATGGCGCATGAACAAGCTCGACCGGAAATACGACGTGCACGAAGATTGATGAACCAATGACGCTGCAGACCCTGACCTATCTCGTCGTCGGCGCAAGCTTCGCGCTGTACATCGGTATCGCCATCTGGTCGCGCGCGCATAACACCAGCGACTTCTACATCGCAGGAAAAGGTGTCTCACCGCTTGCAAACGGCATGGCAACAGCGGCTGACTGGATGAGCGCTGCGTCGTTCATATCCATGGCCGGATTGATCGCGTTCCTCGGTTACGACGGCTCCGTGTACCTGATGGGGTGGACCGGTGGATACGTACTGCTTGCTCTGTTCCTCGCACCGTACCTGCGCAAGTTCGGTAAATTCACCGTGCCTGAATTCATTGCCGAGCGCTATTACTCCAAAACAGCGCGCATTGTCGCGGTTATTTGCCTGATCTTCATTTCCTTCACCTATGTTGCCGGACAGATGCGCGGCGTTGGCATCGTTTTCTCCCGGTTTCTCGAAGTAGATGTAACGGTCGGCCTGGCCATTGGCATGGGCGTCGTGTTCGTCTATGCGGTGCTCGGTGGCATGAAGGGCATTACCTATACCCAGGTGGCCCAGTATTGCGTCCTTATTTTCGCCTATACAGTCCCGGCAATTTTCATCGCGATTCAGATTACCGGGAATCCGATTCCGCAATTGGCTTTTGGCAGCGAAATATCCGGCGCCGGAGTAAGCCTGCTCGACAAACTGGATGACATCGTCACGTCTCTCGGTTTTACGCAATTCACCGGCGGTACCAGGAGCACCATCGATATTTTCTGTATCACGCTCGCATTAATGGCCGGAACTGCGGGCTTGCCGCATGTCATCGTCCGTTTTTTTACGGTACCGAAAGTTCGCGACGCGCGGACCTCGGCTGGCTATGCGTTACTTTTTATCGCAATTCTTTACACAACTGCCCCGGCAGTTGGCGCGATGGCGCGGTACAACCTCGTCAATACTATTCAATCGGGCGAGGTGGGCGCCGCCGATGGCAACCTTGTATACGACGAACGGCCGGAGTGGATGCATACCTGGCAGCGAACCGGTTTACTCAGGTTCGATGACAAGAATGGAGACGGCCGGATTCAGTGGTATAACGACGCTAACCCGGACTTTGCAGCGACCGCCGCAAGTTACGGCTGGCAGGGCAACGAACTGAGCGTCGATAATGACATTATGGTGCTTGCGAACCCCGAGATTGCCGGACTGCCGAACTGGGTAATCGCGCTGGTTGCGGCCGGTGGTATCGCGGCGGCGCTGTCCACGGCGGCGGGATTGTTGCTGGTCATTTCCGCGGCAGTCTCACATGACCTGGTCAAGGGCATATTCCTGCCGGACATATCCGAGAAAAGAGAGCTTATGGCGGGGCGCATTGCGGCGGCCTTCGCCATCCTGGTGGCAGGCTACCTCGGTTTCGATCCGCCGGGCTGGGTGGCGCAGGTAGTCGCGTTTGCGTTCGGCCTCGCCGCCGCATCGCTCTTTCCTGTCATCCTGCTTGGTATATTCTTCAAGCGAACCAACAAAGAGGGTGCCATTGCGGGCATGTTGACCGGACTGTTTTTCACAGTCGGCTACATCGAGTATTTCAAAGGACTGTTTCTCAAGTGGGCCGGCGCGCCATGGGGCGAAAACGTCGCTGAGCACTGGCTGTTCGGCATTTCACCGGAGGGCATTGGCGTAATCGGCATGCTCCTGAATTTCTTCGTTGCCATTTCGGTCAGTTACCTGACCCCACCGCCACCCGAGCGAGTGCAGCACCTGGTCGAGAACATTCGCATCCCGCGTGCCCTGGCCCGGACTGATCATGAATAGTCCGGGCTGAAGGATGACCGACGCTAACGCGAATCGAAACAGCGACATAAAGCGCGTCCAGGTTGCGCTCGCGCTGACCGGCACGTTTATGCTGGTCGAAGTCGCCGGCGGCATCCTGTCCGGATCGCTGGCTTTGCTGGCCGATGCCGGTCACATGCTGACGGACACGATGGCGTTGGCGCTATCCGCGATCGCATTCCGCGTGAGTTTCCGGCCGGCCGATGCAAGACGCAGTTATGGCTATCAGCGATTCCAGATCCTGGCCGCCTTCGTCAACGGGCTGAGCCTGTTTGTTATCGTTGGCTGGATCCTGATCGAGGCGATTCAGCGAATTCTGCATCCGTCGCTGGTAATGGGGCAGACAATGCTCTACGTCGCTGCGGCCGGTCTTGTAATAAACGTCATCGTGTTTTTTTTGCTGCATGGCGGCGACCAGGAGAATCTGAATATGCGTGCCGCCGCATTGCATGTCCTGGGTGACCTGTTGGGGTCTGTCGCCGCAATTGCCGCAGCGTTGATCATCCTGT